>JAAXHX010000266.1 GCA_012270635.1 Dehalococcoidia bacterium
CCTTCGACAGGCTCAGGATAAACTAGGGCTCAGCACGAGCGGCCCCGACTCTCTCCATTGATACTTCGATCTGACCTAGGTGAAGTCTTTGGCGCGGGCTCGGGTGTTGTAGAGGGGGAGTTTGATATACTCGCGACGCTTTGTCCGAGCATCCCCTAACTAGGGTGGGTATGGGAAATCGAGACGTCGCGGCGGCCTGGAAGTACCACAACGCCACCAAGCATTCGTATTGGAGCGTGCGGAGCGGTCACGGGCTGGACTGGCCGAACCAACCTCTGCCCTTCAAGATCTACAAGGGCGTCGAGAGCATCCGCCTTCCCACGGACGGGCGCCCGATAGAGGGGAATGCAGCCGAGGCGATTAGCGATTCTCCCGTTTCTCCCGACTCGGGGGCAATGCCGGACCTGGGACTGCTGGCCCGGATACTGTACCTCTCGGCGGGGATAACGAAGAGGAAGCCGTATCCCGGCGGGGAGGTGTACTTCCGGGCGGCGGCCTGTACGGGGGCCCTGTACCACATAGACCTGTACCTGGTCTGTGGTGACCTGCCGGGTCTGGGGGCGGGGGTGTACCACTTCGGTCCGCACGATTTCGGCCTGGTGCGCCTTCGGGAAGGCGACTACCGGAGTGTGCTGGCGGAGACCTCGGCTTTCGAACCGTCCATAGCGGATGCGCCGGTGACGGTGGCCTTGGCAGACACCCATTGGCGGAATGCGTGGAAATACGGGGCGCGGGCCTACCGGCACGCGTTCTGGGACTCGGGGACGCTGCTGGCGAACCTGCTGAGTGCGGCGTCGGGGGCGGGGGTCCCGGCGAGGGTTGTGACCTCGTTTGTGGACGAGGAAGCCCACCGGCTGCTGGGGCTGGATGCCGAAAAGGAGTCGGTTATAGCCCTGGCGCCACTGGGAAGGGGGCCGAGTCCCGAGACTAAGGACCACCCGACGATGGACGCGCTGGACATGCCCACGGAACCCCTATCCCCGAAGATGGTGGAGTACCCGGAGATTTACGAGATCCACGGAAGCTCGTCCCTGAGGTCGGTGGAGGAGGTGGAGGGGATGCGGGGCTCCAAGGGGACGTCTCGTTCGAGAGGACCATCGGGCAATGTCACACCTCTGCCCCGGAGGGGGAGCGTGGGGATGCAGGGGTTCGAGGCGACGGTTATCAAGAGGGGATCTACGAGGACGTTCGCCCGGGTCCCGATCACGCTGGAAGAGCTGTCGGTGGCACTGGACCACTCGACGAAGGGGATCGATGCGGACTTCCTGTCGTCGGACGGGAGCTTGCTGAACGAGCTGTTCCTGATCGTGAACGCGGTCGAGGGACTGGCCCCGGGGGCGTACCGATATGATCGTGAAGAGCATGGGCTGGAACTGCTTAAAGAGGGGGATTTCAGGGGGGAGGCGGGGCATTTGGGATTGGACCAACAGATACCCGCCGACGCCAGCGTGAACGTATACATGCTCACGGACCTGGATGGAGTGTTGGATGCGTTCGGGAACCGGGGATACCGGATGGCGCAGCTGGAGTCGGGGATAATTGGGGGACGGTTGTACCTGATGGCCTACGGGATGGGCTTCGGGGCAAGCGGGCTTACGTTTTACGATGATGAGGTCATCGAGTTCTTCGGCCCGAGGGCCGAGGGACTGAGCGTGATGTTCCTGGTGGCGCTGGGCCGCTCGGTGAAGAGGAAGGGCAGGGGGGTGGGGTGATGGCCGGGGACAGACCCCTGCTCATACTTCGACAGGCTCAGCACGAGCGGCCCCTGGATTCCCGATCGGAGTCGGGAATGACGGACGGGGGGGATGGATTCCGGCTCGGGGGCCGGAATGACGGGAGGAGAAACCCCCGGCTTATACTTCGACAGGTTCAGCACGAGCGGCCCCGCCGTCCCCGCTCATACTTCGACAAGCTCAGCACGAGCGGCCCCACTGCTAGGGGTTGAGAGACAACTGGAAGAGAAGGGAGAGAGATAGATGAAAAACGCGACGTGGCAGTACTTCACGCTGGGGGAGTACCGGGGCAGGCTAGACGCCCTGAGGGCGAGGATGACGGAGAAGGGTGTGGACTGCATGCTGGTGCACACGCCGGAGAACCTGTACTACCTGACGGGGTACCAGACGCCCGGGTACTACTGGTACCAGACGTTGATAGTGCCCATGGACCGGGAGCCGGTGTTCATCACCAGGCTGCTGGAGAACTCCAACGTGGAGCACCTGACGTGGGTGGAGGACAGCCGGCCCTACGGGGACTCGGACGACTGGGTGGAGCGGACCCGGGAGACGCTGGAGAACCTGGGCATGGGATCGAAGCGGATAGGGGTGGAGATGAGCTCCTGGTTCATAACCATCCACGACTACGACCGGCTGCGTGGGATGCTGCCCGACGCGAAGTGGGTCGACTGCTCGATGATGGTGGAGGAGGGGCGGATGATCAAGTCGCCGAAGGAGATCGAGTACATCACGCAGGCGGCCCGGGCCACGGAGGCGGGGGTGCTGGCGGGGATCGAGGCGTCGGCGGTGGGAGCGACGGAGAACGAGGTGGCCGCGGAGGTCCACGCCGCGCAGATAAAGGCCGGGAGCGAGTACACCGGGCTGCCCCTGTTCGTGACGGCGGGGAAGAGGTCGTTCCTGGGACACGTAACGTGGTACCGGGAGACGATACAGCCGGGGGACACGGTTTTCCTGGAGATTTCGGGGTGTATAAATCGCTACCACGCGTCGCAGATGCGGAACGTGTACCTGGGAGACCCGCCGGAGGCCTCTGTGAGGGCCACGGGGGTGATGGCGGCGGCCCTGGAAGAGATGATCAAGTTCATCAGGCCGGGGGTGACGGCCCACGACGCACACATGGTCTGCAAGAACGTCATCGGGGAGGCGGGGCTGGGGGCCGAGCTGAACCACCGGGCAGCGTATTCGATAGGGATCGGGTTTGCGCCGGACTGGGGCGAGGGCCATATCATAAGCATGAACGAAGGTGAGCGCCGGGAGTTGAAGGCAGGGATGACGTTCCACCTGATACCGGCGATATTCATACCGGGGCTGACGTCCGTCGGGGTGAGCGAGACGGCGCTGGTGACGGAGACCGGCTGCGAGCCTATAACGGGGAACGTGGAGAGGAGGCTGTTTTCGAAGTAAAGGAGTCTGTTCCACCCCCACGGTATAAATTGGGTCCCACCCACCCGACCTGTTAAATGATTGTGGGAGATGGCGCCAACGGCATCTCCCACTGGTTGTGGTAGGGTGCGCGGGGTTTCTCAAAGAGAAAGGGGAGGGAGGAATAGGTGAAAAAACCGAACTGGCAGTACTTTAGCCTGGAGGAGTACCGGCAGAGGCTCGACGCGCTCAGGAGGCGGATGGAGGGGTTGGGGGTGGACGCAGCGCTTATCAACACGCCGGAAAACCTGTACTACCTATCGGGGTACCAGACACCGGGGTACTACTGGTGGCAGACGCTGGTGGTCCCCATGGACCGGGAGCCGGTGTCGATAACCCGCAGGGTGGAAGATTCCAACATGCGGGAGCTGGGCTGGGTGGAGGACCGTCGGCCGTATGAAGACTACGAGGACTGGGTGGAAAAGACGCGGGACGTGCTGGTGGACCTGGGTCTTGGGGGAAAGGGCATCGGGATGGAGCTGGGGAGCTTCTTCCTGCCGGCTCGGGACTACCTGAAGCTCCAAGCCCTGATGCCCGACGCGAGGTTCGTCGATGGCACGGGGCTGGTGGAGGAGGGACGGATGATCAAGTCGGCGCAGGAGATAGAGTACATGAGGCAGGCGGCGAGGGCGGCGGAGGCGGCAACACTGGCGGGGATCGAGGCTGTGGGGTTGGGGGCGACGGAGAACGACGTGGCGGCGGAGATGCACCGGGCGCAGATCAAGGCCGGGAGCGAATATACGGGCCTGCCCATGTTCGTGGCCTCAGGCATCCGCTCGACCATGACCCACGCCACTTGGTACCGGAGGCCCTTGCAGAAGGACGAGGTGGTGTTCTTCGAAGTGCCGGGGTGCGTGAACCGCTACCACGCGGCGATGATGCGGGAGGTGTATATAGGGGACCCGCCGGAGGTGATGGCCAGGGGGATGGACGTGGTGACAGATACGCT
>JAAXHX010000267.1 GCA_012270635.1 Dehalococcoidia bacterium
CCGAGTCCACTTCTTAAGACGATAATTCCCCACGGCAGGGCGACGAGAGAGTACAGAAGGAGGCTACGATCGTGACGGGCAAAATAAATGCAGAAGAGATTGACATCCTGCAGCGCTTCGAAAGTGGGGGAACTGCGCCCCGCTCCCGACGTTGACCGCGAATTGCAACTGGCCCGGGAGGCGGTCCGCAGGACGTTCAACAAGACCAAGCGGGTGAATCTCCGGGTGACCGAGCGCGACTTCAACCTGGCCCATGCTCGGGCCAGGGAGGAGGGGATACCCTATCAGACATTGCTTTCCAGCGTTATTCATAAGTATCTGAATGGCCGCCTAATGGAGAGGAGCCGATCGGGAGTTGCGGTGGGGGAATGAGGGTGATTTGCGGTGCGCTTCGGGTAAGGGGGATAATGTAATCGGACAGGGTCGAACGACCAGGAGGAGGGACATGACCAAGAAGCTGTTGGTGGGCACGGATGCGGGGTTGCTGGTAATGGAGAAGGAGAACGGGGCCTGGGTCAAATCCGCGGAGTCCCTGGAAGGGAAGTGGGTGCAAAAGCTGGAGACCGATGCCTCGGGGCGGCTGTATGCGGGGGTGACGAAGGACGGGGTGTACTGGGCGGACTCGGCGGGAGGGCCGTGGACTCAGGGGTTGGAGGGGGACATCCGCGGCCTGGGCGTATCGCCACATAAGCCGGGCACGGTGTTCGCCGGAACCGAGCCCGCGGCCGTGTTCAGAAGCCGGGACGGAGGTGAGAACTGGGCGGAGATGAAGGCCGTGAAGGAGCTNNCCCTCCTACCCGACGTGGTCGTTCCCCGCGCCTCCCTACGTATCCCACGTGCGCACCTTCGACTTCGTGGCGGACGAGCCGGACACGGTATTTGCGGGGGTGGAGGTCGGGGGGTTGATCAGGAGCCGGGACGGCGGGGAGACGTGGGAGAGCTACGGAGACGGAATCTACGAAGACATTCACTACATCCTGTCCCATCCCAGCGACTCCAGGGTGATGTACTCGACGACGGGCGACGGGTTCTACCGCTCGATGGACGGGGCCCGTAACTGGGAGCATCTCCAGGACGGGATGGACAACTTCTATACGCACCCGATAATCTTCGACAGCCGGGACCCGGGGCTGTTGTATGTTGGGGCGGCGGCGGACAACCCCGGCACCTTCGGGGGACCGGGCGGGGCGCTGGCGCGCATCTACAGAAGCCGGAATGCGGGGTCGACCTGGGAGAGGTTGGGGAACGGGCTGCCGGACAGGCTGCACGGGATGGTGAGAGGGCTGGCGTCGGACCCCGAGGCGTCGGGTTCGGTGTATGCGGGCACGACGGACGGCGAGCTATTCGCCAGCGAGGACTCGGGAGACAGTTGGGAGCTGATCGCCAGCGGTCTCCCGGCGGTGTGGGTCATCAGGATACCCGGGAACTGAACGGGAATCGGCGCGTACTGGAAAGTCGAGGAGAAAGCCGAAATGGCACAGCAGACATTGGTAGGCAGCATAAGGGCCCCGGACTTCCCGAGGGACATCGACTGGCTGAACGTCGAACGTCCGCTGAGCATGGAGGACCTGAGAGGCAAGATAGTCATCCTGGACTTCTGGACGTACTGCTGAGTTAACTGCATGCACGTATTTCCGCAG
>JAAXHX010000268.1 GCA_012270635.1 Dehalococcoidia bacterium
GGTCTCCTGAGGAGGGTCTGGGCAAGGCCGATGAGCTCGTCACGGCGGGCGTCGATGGCTTCGAAGATGCGGGGCTCGTTCATCGTGATCCCTCCTCCAAGAACTGGGTGCGGGCCGGGGCTTGGGGAGAGTATATATCAACGGGTAAAACTTCAAAGCTCGTCGGGGGCATATTCGCCCTTCCGCTCATACTTCGACAGGCCCAGCGCGAGCGGCCTCTGGATTCCCGATCGGGGTCGGGAATGACGGAAGTGGGGGGATGGATTCCGGCTCGGGGGCCGGAATGACGGAGGGGAGGGGGGTGGGTTCCGGCTCAGGGGCCGGAATGACGAAGGGCCCGGCATGAGCGGGGATTACTAGAGAGTGATAGCCAGCCTGCTTTGCGATGGTAGGCTGGCGAGGTATTGCTCCGCCCAGACCCGTGCATTCTTCAATTTGATACGCTGGTCGATAGGGGTATTGCCGTACCAGTCTCTCGCCTTCTTGTTCTGTCTCCGTAGGGCCGTGAGCGTCATGGTGTTTGACTTGGTGCCATTGCAAGGTTTGCACAGCATGGCCCGGTTGAATAGCTCGTTGCTGCCGCCCTCTGATTTGGGAAGTATGTGATCGAGCTCCAGGTACTTGGCCTTTGGCGGCTCAAAGCCACACCCCCAACACACAATTCCCCATTGCCCCGTCAATATATCCACCATGTCGGCATGGGCCATAGAGGCGGGCTTGCTCCGGACGTAGACGGCGGGCAAGGCGGGGGCGTTCTCCCCCTCATCCGTGCGGATAGGGGCCTCGGTGCGATAGTGGGCGTCGTATATGGCCATTTGTTTGTCAAGGTAATCATTCGGATAAGTGTGCTTACGCCTCAACCCTTCCGCCTCTTTTGCAGTTATCCCCATCATGCGACAAACAACGTGAAAGCGGGCATCTTTCCTTCGGTCTATCCCTACCCATCGCCTGCCTAGTTTGCGGGCTGCAATGATGGTCGTTGCACACCCCGCGAACGGGTCTAGGACAATATCACTCTCGTTGCTGGATGCCTTGATGATGCGCTCATACAGGGCAAGGGGTTTCTGGTCAGGGGAGCCTGTGCGCTCTGGCGACCATGTTTGTAAAGAGTTCATATCCGCCCACCAGTCCGGCATTGCCGCACCACGTTCAAGGTCTCTTTCCTTACCGTCAATACTGATTCCACCGCGTTTTGAGACTAACTTTGTGCTTGCTGTGGAATAAGGGGTGTATTGCCTATGATGGACGGCCTTTGGGCCTTTGGCATAATAGAAAATCGTATCGTGCTTGCGCGCAAAAGCCGTGGAAGGCACACCTCCCCCGCGATAGCACCAGACAATCTCATTCCGAAAGTTTCTCCCCCCGAAGATAGCATCCATCGCCATGCGGATGTAGGCGTTGGCGGTATGGTCGCAATGCAGATAGATGCTCCCCGTCGGCTTGAGTACCCGGTGCATTTCTAGTAGCCGAACGCTCAGGAAGCATAGGAATGCGGCCATGCCTTCCCCGTGGCAAACACGGGTTGCCTCTATCACCTCGGCCAATGCCGGATTGGAGTCCTTAACCTCATCCAACCATCGGGGGTGAACTTCATTCCACGCCCACTGGTCGGGCAGGATGCCGGTGTCTCCCCACTTCCAGTTGTCCACGTAGAAACCCGCCGACCCCGCCCGGTTGCGCTTGGTGTTGAAGGGCGGATCCGTCGCTATCAGGTCGATGGTCTCGGAGTTCATGCCCCGGAGTACGGGAAGGTTGTCCATCTCGTACAGGGTGTTGGGGACGAAGTTGAGACCGGCCATGCCTAGGGGGTCTCGGCGGGAGACGCGTTCCCGCAAGGCCGCTGTTCAGAAAGGGGGCAGGTAGAGACGGGCGGTGTCGGCAAAAAGAGTGCTCCCTCGGGCCATAGAGCAGGCTTCTTGCGACAGTTGCCCTTACCCCGTATGGACGGGCCGCGAGGGAGCAGGATGACTTGCTCCCTCGCGTCGGACGCGCATCCAAGCGAGGATAGAAGGGTTACCCAATGGGCAACTGTCGCAGGCACAACCCTAAGCGGGCTGGTGGGTGTTGTCAAGCTAGTTGGACTCGACCCATGTGGCTCTCAATCAAAGATCGCCGATGCGTCCAATCCTTTGGTCAGGAGGGGAAAGGAGGGGGATGGATTCCGGCTCGGGGGCCGGAATGACGGGGGTGTGGGGGTGGATTCCGGTTCGGGGTCGGGAATGACGGAAGTGGAGGGATGGATTCTGGGTCGGGGGAAGGGATGACGGATGGACGGGGGGGACGGATGTGAGAGAATGAGGTTGTGAACGGGTTGGACATAGACGTTCCCCAACCGGCCCCCGAGGAGGGACGCAGCTTCTGGCGGGCGAGGTGGAAGATCATCGTGCCGCTGCTGCTGGTGTTCGGGGGACTGGTGGCGGTGCTGGTATGGGGAGCGTTGAATAGAGACTCGGCCACAGGGGGGAGCGGAGCGACGCTGCCAGGCAAGGAGGCCCCCGCCTTCTCGCTGGAGTCCTTTTCGGGAGGTACGGTGTCGCTGGCCGATTTCGAGGGGCAACCGATGATAATCAACTTCTGGGCGTCCTGGTGCGCGCCGTGTCGACAGGAGGCCCCCGCCCTGGAAGCCGCCTGGCTCGCGCTCCGTGAGAGAGGGCTGGTGGTGGTGGGAATCAACCTGCCTAAGAGCGACCCCGAGGAGAGCGCCCGCGCGTTCCTCGAAGAGTTCGGGGTAAGCTATCCCAACGTCTTCGATACACGAGGGTTTACGGCCATCGACTACGGGGTATCGGGGATACCGGTGACGTTCTTCGTGGACCGGGAGGGCGTGGTGGAGCGGAGGTTCGTGGGGACGCTGGAAGCGGAGACGTTGCTGGTGTGGGCAGAGGAGCTTGTTGGAGACGGGGCAAAATGACCGCAAAGCTCGCCGCTCATGACTCGATAGGCCCAGCGTCCGTCCGTGGATTGCGAAGTTGGGAGCGGGGCAAGTTTGAACGGGAGTCGGGCGGCGATATAGAATAGGGCCAGCCTTGGAGGAGGCCACAGCTTTGACGGAACCCTTAGATATAGCGCGTAGAATCCAGGAGAACGTGGAGAAGGTGATAGTCGGGAAGACGGAGGCGGTGCGCCTGGCTCTGATCTCCCTCATGTGTAACGGCCACGTATTGATCGACGACGTGCCGGGGGTGGGGAAGACGACGTTGGCCAAGAGCCTGGCGAAGAGCATCGGATGCAGCTTCAAGAGGATCCAGTTCACGCCCGACCTGCTCCCGACCGACATCACGGGCGTCTCCATATACAACCAGAAGACGGAGACGTTCCAGTTCAGGCCCGGGCCCCTGATGGCCCAGGTTGTGCTGGCCGACGAGATAAACCGGGCCACGCCGAAGGCGCAGTCGGCGCTGCTGGAGAGCATGGAGGAGATGCAGATCACGGTGGACGGGGTGTCTCACATGTTGCCCAGGCCGTTTCTGGTAATGGCCACGGAGAACCCCCTGGAGTACGAGGGCACCTTCCCGCTCCCGCAGGGGCAGATGGACCGCTTCCTGATGCGGATCAGCCCCGGCTACCCAACCGCCGCGCAGGAGCTTTCGATCATCGACAACCACCGGTTCGTCAACCCCATAGACACGGTGTCGGCGGTAAGCACGCCGGAAGAGATAATCACGTTGCAAGACGAGGTGCGGAAGGTCTACGTGGACAACAACCTGAAACGGTACATAGTTTCGATAGTGGACGCGACCCGGCACGACCGGGACGTGTACCTGGGCGTCTCGCCGAGGGGGTCCCTGGGGCTCTTCCGAACGTCGCAGGCGAGGGCGTTCCTGGAGGGACGGGACTACGTCCTGCCGGACGACATCAAAGAGCTGAGCAGACCCGTGCTGGCGCACCGGATGATCACCAGCCCCGGGGCCCGGTCGAAGGACGTCACGGGCATTACGTCGGTGGCGAAGATACTGGAAACGGTGCCGGTGCCGGGCGTAAAGGTCGGGTGAGGGGCCTTCAGAGGGCCCGACGCGCCCTCCTCTTCCAAGGTCTCCCGTGAAGTTCAAGCGCAAGCTCCCCGCCATGACCCGGCTTCGGGTCGTCGCCATCCTTCTCACCATCATCACGTTGATGGCCGTGTCCACCAACTACGGGCTGTACTACAAGATGACGTACATCCTGGCCCTGCTCCTGCTGCTCAGCTACGGCTGGACGTGGCTGAACGGAAAGTGGGTCAGCGTATCGGCCAGGAGGAACGTGGTCGCGGCGCGGGCGGGGGAGTGGCTAGAGGAACGGCTTACCGTGACAAACCGCTCCCGAGCGCTGCCGGTGGTGTGGATGGAGATATATGAGAAGAGCGACATGCCGGGGCACGGGGGAGAGATGGTCATAAGCCTCCCACGGACGAGCTACGGGGAGTGGACCCTGAGGACCCGGTGCATGCAGAGGGGGAAGTACAGCCTGGGGCCGCTGGCCATAGTAAGCAGCGACCCCCTGGGCATGTTCCAGAAGAGCCGATGGTTCGGGGCGCCGCAGCCCTTCACCGTCTATCCGTCCATCGTCAGCCTCCCCAGGTTCGCTCTGCCGTCTAGCGACCTGCCGGGGGACTCCACGTCCAGGCAGCACACGCAGGTCGTCACGCCCGCCGCGGCCGGTGTCCGGGACTACATGCCCGGCGACAGCTACAGCCGAGTGCACTGGAGAAGCACGGCGCGGACGGGGAAGCTGATGGTCAAGGAGTTCGAGCAGGAGGAGTCGGCGAAGGTGTGGATAGTATTGGACATGGAGGAGCGGGTGCACCGGGGCTCGGGGCTAGAGAGCAGTGAGGAGTATGCGGTGACGACGGCAGCGTCGATAGCCGACAAGTACCTTCAGAGGGGGCTGCCCGTAGGGATAACCGCCGTGGGCAACATAGAATTGAACCTGAGCCCCAAGCCGGGGGTCAATCAGTTCGACCTGATCATGGAGGGGCTGGCGGAGATTAAGGCCGAGGGCGCCGTGCCCCTGGCCGAAGTGCTCAGGGACAACGAGACGGTTTTCAACAGGTATTGCACGCTGATAATTGTGGCGCCGGGGCCGGAGGGGCCATGGCTGGGCCCTGTGCAGCGTTTATCGCAAAAGAGAGTGCAGACGGCGGCGGTAGTCCTGGACGCGGATAGCTTCGGGAGGGGGGTGAACGGGGCGATAGACTGGACGAGCGGGGACTCGCGGGCCGGGGCGCAGTTCCCGATGTGCGTGCTGGCGAAGGGGGACGACCTGGGAGAGGCCCTGTACATGGAATACGTGGGGAAGGGGGTGTGAGGGGGTTGAGGGGTGAATAGAGGGCTCTCTATAGAGGCAGAAGGATAGAGGATGGCTGCGGCAGTTCCTCAGTTGAGAAGGCACACCCAGGACTTCGAGCCCCTGGGCGGGCTGCCTCGCTCGCAGTACGGGCCCAAGGAGGGGTGGCTAACCTTCATCATCGTGCTGCTGCTCGTTCTGTCGGTGGTATGGTCCGTGGAGACGGCGCATTGGCTGGACGGGATGCCGTCGTTCACTGTGACGGCGATCATTGCGGTGCTCACGGGGCTGGGGTTCGCCAAGATCAGAAGGCGGGCGATATTCCTTCACGGGGCCAGCGCCATATTGGCCTACGTGCTGCTGGTCTGGCAGACGCGGTACCTGACGGCGGACGGGTGGTTCATAGCCAAGACCAGCGACATGGTTAGCAGGTTCCGGGTGTGGGTCACGGCGGCGGAGTCGGGGGGGATAAGTGCAGACCCATTGCCTTTCGTAATCATCGTTTTCATCCTCACGTGGATAGTCACGTACTTGGCGTCTTGGTTCGTGTTTCGGTCGCTGAGGTTCTGGCCGGCGGTGATCCCCGCGGGCCTGGCCCTGTTCCTGAACCTGCTGTACCTGCCGGAAAAATTCTGGGTGTTCTTCTACATGTTCATCCTGATGGTGGTCCTCCTTTCCATGAGGATGTACTTCCTACGGAAGAGGGCGGCATGGGACAGGAAGGAGGTGCCCTACGTACGGGGCATATCGCCGGCCTTCGGGACGACGACCCTGCTCCTGGCCGGCGTGATCCTGCTGACGGTGGTGCTGATACCGCGCACCGACTTCGGGCCCGACGTCATGAAGAGGGGGTGGTCGGTGCTGAGCATCCCCTGGAAAGCCATGGAGACGGAGCTGGGACGGGTGCTGTCCTTTCTCCCCGCGCAGAAGCCGTACACGATCCACAAGTTCGGGGATGCGTTCCCGTTCAGGGGGGCCAGCAGCCTCGGGGACCACGTGGTGATGCTCATCTCATCGGAGCAGCCGGCCTACTGGAGGGCGGAGACCTTCGAAGTCTATACGCCGAAGGGATGGCTGACGGGGGACCGGGTGGACCTCGGCGAGGCCTTCCTGCCCCAGGATGAGGAGATAGCCGTATACGAAGGGACCGAGCTCATCGAGCAGTCAGTGGAGATGGGGGTGAGCTCGGACGCCATATTCGCAGGTTCGAACCCGCTGCACAGCACGCGGGGATTCGAGATAGAGATATCGCCGCCCATGACCTTCGAGATAGACCTGTCGGAGCCGACGGACTTCGACGCCTTTCCCGAAGACCTGCGGCCCGTGGCCCGGGCCATAAGGGCCGATGCCGAGACGGGCACTCTAACCTTCACCAGCGCCCTGGAAGCCATGCCGGAGGACACGGTGATACAGGAGATCGAGAGGGACGGGAGAAGGGCGAAGAAGGTCATCCTGTCCCGAAAGCCGCCCAACCCACCGGACATCACGGCGCTCCGCCCCCACAGAGACCTGAGCCCCTCCGACACCTACCAGGCAATCTCCTACAGTTCCACGGCCTCGGAGGAGGCGTTGAGGGAAGCGGGGACGGACTATCCGTCCTGGGTCACGGACAGGTATCTGCAGCTGACGGACGATCTGCCGCAGAGGGTCCGGGGACTGGCGGAGGGGCTGACAGACAACAGGGACACCCCTTACGACAAGGCCATCGCCATCAGGGACTGGCTGAGGAAGATACCCTTCTATTCGACGGACATTGAAGCGCCGCCGGAAGAGGCGGATGGGGTTGACTACTTCCTCTTCGAAACCAAGAGGGGATACAGCAGCTACTTTTCGTCAGCGATGGTGGTGATGCTGAGGTCGGTGGGGATACCTTCGCGGCTGGCCGTAGGGTACTCGACGGGAGGGTGGGACGAGGAGACCGGCCGGTACGTGGTGATCAGCGCCAACGCCCATTCGTGGCCCGAGGCGTACTTCCCCGACTACGGCTGGATCCCCTTCGAACCGGTGCCTCAGAACGACGTAATGGTGCGCGGGGGATTCATCAAGGGAGATGAAGAGGCGTCCATCGAGGAAGTGGCCCGCCTGCTGCAGGGGGGCGACCCGCCGGGCCTGGGACAGGACAACCTAAGCCCCGTGGGAAGGCTGTCACTGGGGCCGATCCCGGGCTGGGGAATCGTGGCGACGGGATCCGTCATATCCGGGGCGGCGCTGGTCTTCCTTGGTATAATCGTCTGGGTCGGGTACGGGCTGGGGAAACTGGGGTATCCGGCGCAGGTCTACGGGAAGATGACAAGGCTGGCGAGGCTGGCGGGCCACGGGCCAAAGACCACGGACACACCCAGGGAGTTCGCTTTGAACCTGGCGGTGGCCATGGACTCGGTGGACGGGCACATCGAGCGGATAGGGGAGACGTACGCGGCGAGGAGCTACAGGCCGACGCCCCTTTCGGAGAGCGAACGGGAGTCGCTGGACCAGGCCTGGGGCGAGCTGCGACGGCCCCTGTTCATCTGGTCCATCAAGCGCAGACTGATCGGTTGGAGGAATAAAGAATGAAGTACGCCGTATTGGAGACGCCGATGGGGTGGATGGGGGTAGTGGCCTCGGAGGCGGGGGTCCGGAGACTGACGATCCCACTGCCCACACCCGACGAAGCGATGAGCGGAATCGCCCGGGACGCGACCGATGCGGAGCTCGACAACGAACACTTTGCGGAGTTCGAAGAGAGGCTGCAGCGTCTCTTCTCGGGGGAGGATGTGTCCTTGGGGGACGAGGACCTGGACCTTCCCGACGCGCCGGAGTTCACGCGGGCGGTGTGGCAGGCAACGCGGGAGATACCGTGGGGAGAGACGCGCAGCTATGGCGACCTGGCCGCATCGGTTGGCAGGCCACGAGGGGCGCGGGCGGTGGGGCAGGTGATGGCGTCGAACCCCGTGGCCGTGCTAATCCCATGCCACCGGGTCATCGCCAGCGACAGGGGTCTCGGGGGGTATGGGGGACACATCGAGATGAAGAAGCGACTCCTGACCCTGGAGGGGGCCGGAGGGGTGCGGGGGCTCTCCTGAGCCCTCCCGCGGGCCCGTGAGTTCCGTCCCGCTCGCCTCCACCGAGGACTTACACCCGCGCTTTCCCCTGCTGTTCAGCCCCATAAGGGTCGGCGGCCTCACCCTTCGGAACAGGATCGTCAACACGGCCCACGGAACGGGTTTCACCAGGGACCACGTCTTCACCGACCGGCACCTGCACTACTACGCGGAGCGGGCCCGGGGCGGGGCGGCGATGATCATCACCGAAAGCGCATCCGTCCACCCGACCAGCAATATCGGCGCGCAGGACACGCTCTGGGGTTTCGACCGGGCCATCGTTCCCTCGTACAGGAGGATTGCCGACGCGGTTCACGGGCTCGGGGCGCGGGTCCTGGTGCAGTTGAGCCACCAGGGCCGGCAGGGGGGCACGGTGGAGGGGCTGCCGAGATGGGCGCCCTCGCCCATCCCATCTAAGGAGTCGAGCTACGGCAACAACGAGACGCCCCACGAGATGGACTCCTCCGAGATAGAGGAACTAGTGAGGGCCTTCGCCCAATGCGCTGCGCTGGCGGAAGAGGGCGGGTTCGACGGTGTGGAGCTTCACGGGGCCCACGGAAACCTTATCCACCAGTTCCTTTCGCCACTAACGAATCGGCGGACGGACGAATACGGGGGCGGGCTGGACAACAGGCTCAGGTTCGCCGTGGAGGCAATCAGCGCGGTGAGGGGTCGGGTGGGGCGGGGGTTCACGGTCGGGATGCGGATAAGCGGCGACGAGTTCGTGGTCGGCGGGCTGGACCAGGAGCAGATGAAGGAGGCGGCAAGGCGGCTGGCGAGGCAAGGACTGCTGGACTACCTGAACGTTAGCAACAGCACCTACTCCGACCTGGGAAGCATGGCGAACCACATGCCGTCCATGTACTACCGCCCGGCGCAGTTCTCCCACATCTGGCAGGGGATAAGGGATGCGGTGAATGTCCCTGTCCTGGGCATGGGCCGGATAAACAGCCCAGAGCTGGCCGAAGAGCTGCTATCGGAAGGGAAGGCCGACCTCATCGGGATGGTCAGGGAGCTGATAGCCGACCCCCACCTGCCGGAGAAGGCGAGGTCGGGGGCGCTGGAGGAGATAAGGCCGTGCATCGGGTGCATGCAGAGCTGCATCGGGCGCAGGACCAGAGGGAACTACATCACGTGCATCCACAACCCGGTCACGGGCAGGGAGGGGGAGTGGGCCCAGACCGCGCTCGCGTCTAAGGTAAAGTCGGTACTGGTGGTGGGCGGAGGGCCGGGCGGCTTGGAAGCTGCGAAGGTATCGGCGCGGCGGGGGCATCGGGTCACGCTAGTGGAGAAGTCCTCTCGGTTAGGCGGCCAGGCGCTGACTGCATCCCGGGGCCCGATGAGGGGCGAGTTCGGCGACATTGCCCGGTTCGCGGAGGCCGAAGCCCGCAGGGCAGGGGTGGAGATACGGCTGGACACCGAGGCGACGGTGGAATGGACACTGGAGTTCGGGGCGGATGCGGTGGTGGTGGCGACGGGCGCGGAGGGTTGCCTGGGTCTGGAAGGCTCGGCCTCGGGGCCTAGGCTGATGACGGCCCCCCAAGTGTTGAACGGCGACATCCCAAGGGACAGCAGCGTGCTGGTTGTAGACACCCAGGGAGTCCATGCGGGAAGCGACGTCTCGGAGCTTCTGCTGGACCACGAGAACCGGGTGGAGATGGCGACCACTGCTCCCTATGCGGGGGCCAACCTGCAACCGATGGTCTGGAGAGTCCTCTACGAGCGTCTCTTGAACAAGGGCCTCGTGGTCTCGGCGTTCACGGAGACGGTGGGGCTGGGGGAGGGATCGGTGACGCTCAGGAGTACGGTCACCGGTCAAGAGGAAAGCCGGGAGGGGGTGGACGTAGTGGTGTTCGCCGATAGCCGCCGGGCGGTGGACGGGTTATATCGAAGGCTGAAGGGTCGGGTGGGGGAGCTGTACGCCGTCGGGGACTGCCTGGCGCCTCGGACCGCGGAGCAGGCGATGTACGAAGGGCACAAGGTGGGTCGGGGGATTTAGCGTTCTCTGGGCGAGGCCCCCATCTCTTAGGGGGGAGGTTATTCTATCTCCTCGCCTTCGAGGACTATACGGGCCTCTTCGAGCTTGTCTTCCTGGACGAGGATGCCGCAGGGGCGGAGGGAGAGGCCCAGGAAGGCGCTGGTGTCGCCGGGGCTGAGGCGGAAGGGGATGCCGCTGTTGGACAGGAGGCCGCCCAACATCTCGGCGGCGAGCTGGTCGGGGGCGGTGGCGGCGAGGACCCATTTCATGGACTTAGACTCGTTCGTGCCTCAGGCCCTAACCAGTGTAACGGTGTCCTCGCCGAGGCTCGGAGAGAGGAGTTTCACGAGGCGTGGGGAGTATTCAACCTGGACGTCGGGCAGTTCCAGCCGGGTGACGCGGGAGCGCTCTTCGATTTGGAGGAAGAGGGGTGTGGGGCCGGGACACTGCCTGGCGAGGGTTATGGCGTCCTTGAGGACTTGGGTGTCCTGGCTCTCATCGCCCGTGGCGCGGATTTTGAGCCAGACCTCGCCGGGGGTGGCTTCCTTCCCCCCCCTCGACCCTTCGACGGGTTCAGCGTGAGCGGGCCCCTCCGCCGCCTGTT
>JAAXHX010000269.1:0-3099 GCA_012270635.1 Dehalococcoidia bacterium
CCCCGCTCCCCGACCCAAGACTGGTATCCATCCGGCAGGGAATCGATGAACTCGCTTATGCGCGCCGCCTCCGCCACACGCTTTACATCTTCCAGCGGAGCTTCGGGCATTCCGTATGCGATGTTGTTCCTAACGGTGCCGCCGAACAGGAACACCTCCTGCTGCACTATCCCCACCTCCCGACGAAGGGAGTCCAGGGTCAGGTCCCGAAGGTCAGTGCCATCAATGAGAATGGCGCCCTCGGTGACGTCGTAGAAGCGGGGGAGCAGGTGGACGACGGTGGTCTTCCCGCTCCCGGCCGCTCCCAAGAGGGCCACCATCTGTCCCGGCTGGACAGCCAGGTCTATGTTGTGGAGCGTGGGGGTCGCGTCGTCGTAGCGGAAGCTCACGCCCCGGAACCCCACCCGGCCCCGGACGTTCTTCAAATCCCTGGCTCCAGGGGACTCCTGGACTGGCGATGATGCGTCAAGTATCTCGAATATCCTCTCGCCGGACGACGCCGCTCTAGAGAACGTGGTGATTACGAAACCAACGATCCTGACGGGGAACGCCAGGAGCATCAGGTAGAAGATGAACTGGGTGAGTTCGCCGGGGGTCATTCGCCCGCCGACCACCTCATATGCTCCCACCCAGAGCACCGCGCCCGTGATGATGGCGAATATGAAGTTCATGAGCGGGGCATTGGACGCCTGAATCCGTGCGGCGAGCACGTTCTCGTCGGCGAGGCGGGAGGCCCTGCCGTCGAACTTCTGGCTTTCGAAAAGCTCACGGGAGAAGGCCCGGACTAGCCGCGCGCCGGCGAGATTCTCCTGGAGCATTCCCCCCAGCCGACCGGTCATATCCTGGATGTTGCGCCACACCACTCTGAGCCTGCGGGAGACGAAAGTGGCCCGACCTCCTACGAGTGGCAGGGCGCCTAGGGCGATCAGTCCCAGCTTCCAGTTGGTCACCATGAGCAGCGTGGTGATCCCGCTGAAAAGTACAATGAGGTGCACCGACCTCACCAACCCGAGGCTGATGAACCAGCGCACGCCCTCCACGTCGGCCGTGGCCCGGGACATCAGGTGCCCCGTCTGCTGTTTATCGTGGTATGCAAAGCTCAGACGCTGGAGGTGATCGTATATGGCGCTTCGCAGGTCGTAGGCGACCTTCTGCGATATGTATTCGGCGACGAAGGTCTGGAGATAAGCAAAGACCGCCCGGGCCAGGGCAAACCCGATGATGCCCGAACCGAGCAGGACCAGAAAGCCGAAAGCGTCCTTCTCGAGGATTTTGTCGATGGAGTCGCCGAGGAGCCGGGGGACGGCCAGGGACAGGAGGGTGGAAAGGACTAGGGCGAGGTAAGCCAGCCCAAGGTGTTTCTTATACGGTCTGAGGAACGCCGAGAGCCGGAGGAGAGGTCTCATAGCTGGTGAAAGCCAAGCCTAACAGCTAACCACCCCGCCGTTCAAGGCGGCGACTATCGGCGGTAGGTGAGCCTGCTGCCGTGGAGGGAGTCGAGGTCTTCCGAGGAGCGTTTGTCTTCCAGGGCCGCTATGGTCGCGACGTAGTGGGCCCGCACCTGGGATATGGCCGCGTCCATCTCGTCGTTCATGTCGGGCGAAGCTTCGTTCATCGCCTCCTTGAGACGGGCGTCGTTCATCTTGATGTCCTGACCAAGGGTTGCCAGCAGCTCCCTGACCTCGGCATGGTCTATTTCCCCATCCGCCTTTTCGTCTCCGCGGAGGACGAGTTCCAGGGCCTCGTCGATCTGCTTCTCTTTGACCAGGCGAGAAGCCTCTTCCAGGTGGTCTTCCAGCTTCACAAGGAGCTCCCCAACCGCCTCTCCATCTCCATCCGCAGCGGCGTCCGCCATTTCCTGGGCCCGGCGGCTGGCCAACTCGACGTGAAGCTTGGCCTCCCCCTCCCTGGAAGTGGTCAATGTCATCTGGACGTTTTCAGAGAGCTCCTTGACGGGGTAGAGAATATCGTGCGGCGCACTGTCGGAGGAGGCGCGGACCGTGAAGAGGCCAGCGGAGACCATGATCAGCAGCGCTGCCGCCACCAGGGACCCCCTGTAGGCCCACCTGGGCCACGACACCCACGGGAGCCACTTGTTGGTCCTGCGCCGTCCGGCCCGGGCCAGGACCCGACGCAGCGCGTCTCTCTTGAACCGGGGGGCCGGTTTGACTTCGAGAGTCTGCCGCACGGTAGAGGCCACGGTGAGCAGCGGGCCCAAGGTTGTCGAGACATTCGGGTAGACCTGCAGGCAGCGCTCGACGTTCTCGCCCTTTATGAGCAGGTCCACACAATGGTCCAAGGCATCTTGGAGGCAGGTTTCTTCCGGGCCGGGGAGCGACGCGTGGAGCGCCCTTCTTGTCTCGGACTTCAACTCGGGGCTGGGGAGGGGTTGCGGTACCGCAATCACCTCCAGCGCGGCAATCAGCAGAGGCTCCAACTCCCCGGCATATTCGCTATGCCGGGCGAGGCATTGCTCTATGGAGTCTCCCCTTATCAGGGCCTCGATGCATTGGTCGAGGATATTTTCGAGGTCGCTAGTATTCCCCATGTTCCGCGGCGAACATCCTCCTGATCGCGGCCAGGGCGCTGTGCTGGGACGCTTTGACAGCCCCCTCCGACTTTCCCATGATCTTTGCGGTCTCGGCCACCGAGACCCCGGAAGCCAACCTGAGGCTAAGGACCTGCTGCTGCGCCTGGGTCAGCCGACCCAGGGCCTGCTTGACTCGCTCTACCGCCATGTTCGTCACCGCCCTCTCCTCGGGGGAGGGGCCCTTGCCGGATACGCTCTCTTCTATAGGCATGGTCTGTCTCTTGGACATTTTTCGCAGGTGGTCGACGGTTACGTTGTGGGCTATCCGAAAGAGCCACGCGCCTATGGAGATCCCCTGCCACTTGAAGGACCCTATCGACTGAAGGGCTCTCAGGAACACTTCCTCGGTCAGGTCCTCGGCGTCGAACCGGTTTCCGACGCGCGCTGCGGTGTAGGAATAGATCCTGTCGAAGTATTCTTCGTAGATCTGCTCGAAGGCGTAGTCGTCGCCTGCCTGAGCGCTCTCGATAAGCTGTTGCTCGGTCTGCATCGGGTTTCCCATGGTGGCT
>JAAXHX010000269.1:3143-7350 GCA_012270635.1 Dehalococcoidia bacterium
CTCTGCCCCTCTGCACACCCCGCATGTCAGCAGCCTGCCACTATTCTATATCCAATATAACGAAAGTGGAGGCCAAAGGGTAGGAGACCCGCTTGTGATAGAATGTAGCCACTTCGCCCCCAGCATCGGACAATGGCATGTCCCTCATCCCGATCCGGTTTTATATTAGGCCAATCTCGCGCCTGGACTCCCGCCAGCTAGTCGAAGTGGAGAGGGACGCCTTTCCAACCCTGTGGCCTCCCACCTCCTTCAACCGCGAGCTCAACAACAAGCTGGCCGTCTACCTGGCTGCGATTGCTCTGAACGACGTATCAGCAGTCCCCAACCCCGAACCCGAGCCCCCTCCCCCACCGAGCCTCTTAGCCCGGTTGGGGACCGCTCTTTTCAGCTTACTGCCCTCCGCACCGGGCCACGGCAACGGCGACTATATACTGGGCTACCTGGGCCTGTGGCGCGTGGTAGACGATGCCCACGTGGTGTCCGTCGGGGTTAGGACGCCGTTCCGCCGGCACGGGATCGGTGAGGCGCTTCTGATCCGGGCCATCGAGTCGGCAATCAATTGGGGCTCGCGGTACATTACCCTGGAAGTCCGGGTGTCCAACCGTGGCGCGCAGTCGCTATACGACAAATACGGCTTCAAAAGGGCAGGCATACGCAAACGCTATTACCTGGACAACAACGAGGACGCCTACATAATGACCACCGACTCCATCCTGACCCCCGAGTACCAGGTGCATTTCAAGCAGCTCAAGACCCTCCATGCCCAGAGAATAGCGATGGAACTCCAGCCGCCCTACCCGATCGACCTGCCGGCCCAGTAAGGAGGCCAAATGCCGACTCTTTCCGAGCTCTTCGAACAGGTGGACCGGGCTTATGACGAGATAATCGGGCTCCAGCAGGACCTGGTGCGCATTCCTACGGTCAACACGGGCTTCATGCCCACGGGCGACGAGACCAAGGCCTGCGAATTCCTGAGCGACTTCCTGGCCAAGGAGGGCATCCACGGCGAGACCATAGAGTCGGCGCCGGGCCGCGGCAACTACTTCGCCACGCTGAAGGGCACGGGCGGCGGGCAATCGATGATATACATGGCCCATACCGACGTGGTGCCGGTGGAGACGGAGTCCGAGTGGATCTGCCCGCCCTTCAGCGCCGATATCATCGGCACCCGTCTCTACGGGCGCGGGTCGTCCGACTGCAAGGCGCTGCTGACCTGCCAGACGATGGCGATGGTCATAATGAAGAGGGAGGGGGTGCTGCTCCAGGGCGACCTGACCCTCGCCGCGTGCGCCGACGAGGAAGCTGGGGGGAGGTTCGGGGTGGGGTGGCTGGCCGAGAACCATCCCGACCGGCTCAAGGCCGACTACTGCATCAACGAGGGCGGGGGCGACGTTGTCCAGCGCAAGGGGGCGCCCGCCTACCTGTTCGGGATCGGGGAGAAGGGACGGCTGGAGGTGCACATAACCGTCAACGGGGTCCCGGCCCACGCCTCGACGCCCTGGAGGGGCGACAACGCCCTGACCAAGTCGGCCCAGGTGCTCACAAGACTATCGGAATACCAGCCCGAGATCGACACGTCCTCCGAAATCTTTGGCCACCTGAGAAGCTTGGATATAGAAGAGGAACCCACTCCCGAGAACATCGACCGCCTTGCCGCGGAGCTTGACGAGAGGGACCCCCAGATGGCTTCCCGAATCAAGGGGCTATCCCGGATGACCATATCCTCGACCATGATCGAGGGGGGCATCAAGTCCAACTCCATACCGGCCAAGTGCCTGATTACCTGCGACGTTCGCACCCTCTACCACCAGGACGAAGCCTACGTCAGGGCCGAGGTGGAGAAGATATTGGACGGCATCCCCGACGTTGAGTTCGACATCGACTATATGGCCATTCCCAGCATGGCCCCCTATAACACCGGGTTCGCCGCCAAGGTCAGAAGCGCCACCGAGCGTTCCCTGGACGGCTCGGAGGCGGTGTGGATTCCCACGTTCACCACGGGATTCACAGACTCCCGCTTCATGCGTCCCCTCGGGACCCTGACCTACGGCTTCCAGGTCTCCCACCCGGAGGACCCGGCGAACCTGGCCAACGTCCACGGCACGAATGAATCGGTGGACGTGCGCAGCCTGATCCTGGGGACCAAGATGCTCATAGCCCTGGCCATGGACGCGCTAGGGTAGCCATCCCGTGATCACCGTCCTAGCGGGTGGGGTGGGGGCCGCCAGGTTTCTGCAGGGCCTAGTCCGCGTTGTAGCCCCCACCGAGGTTACCGTCATCATCAACACGGGGGACGACGTCGTCCTCCACGGCCTGCACATATCTCCCGACGTGGACACCGTCACCTACACGCTGGCCGGCCTCGCCGACGAGGGGCGGGGATGGGGACTCAAGAACGAGACCTGGGAGTGCCTATCAGCCTTGAAGCGCCTGGGTCGGGAGACCTGGTTCAACCTGGGAGACCGGGACATGGCCGTGCACATCCACCGGACACAGCGCATGCGGGAGGGCGCCCCCCTCGCGGAGGTAACCGCCGAGGTCTGCGAGCGTCTTGGCCTAGGGTGCCGGCTCCTCCCTATGAGCAACGATAGGGTGGAAACGATAGTTTCGACGGAAAGGGGCGATACGGGGTTCCAGGAATACCTGGTGAAATATCAGGCGATGGACCGGGTCAAGGGCATCCGGTTCGCGGGAATCGAATCGGCGGAGCCTTCGGATGGCGTGCTTGACGCCATAACGGAAGCCGAAGGCGTAATAATAGCCCCCAGCAACCCTATAATAAGCATTGGCCCCATCCTGGCGGTAGAGGGCGTAAGGGAGCGGTTGACGGCGGCTAGGGCCACGGTTACTGCCATAAGCCCCATCGTCGGGGGGAAGGCAATCAAGGGTCCGGCGGCGGACATGATGGACGCCCTCGGCCACGAGGTGAGCGCCTACGGCGTCGCCGAGATATACAGACCGTTTCTCGGCTCCTTTATCATCGACTACGCCGACGCCGCAGACCTAGAACGGGTGCGGGGTCTCGGCATCAGGACTATCATCACGGACACGATTATGACCTCTCTCGAGCGTAAGACGGCTCTCGCCCGGGCCACCCTCCGGGCCCTGGGGATCGAACCGTGATCACCGCCTGCCTGGTCCCCGTCAAAGAGCTCTCCACCTCCATGTCCCGTTTGGGCAACATCCTGACTCAGAACGAGAAGATAGCCTTGTCCCTGGCGATGCTGGAGGACGTAGTAGAAGTGGTGAGGGGAATAGAAGGCATTGAGCCGATGGTAATGGTGACTCGGGACCCGCGTGCCGCCGCCATTGCGGAGAGCTACCAGGTCGAGGTGATCCGGGAACCGGCGGAGACCAGGGGCGAGGGCCCGGCGGTGGACTATGGCGCCGGTATCCTCGCTGGCCAAGGCATCGATAGGCTCCTGATCATCCCATCGGACGTACCGCAGGTGGCGGCATCGGACATCGAAGCCATCCTTGGCATCGACATTGGGACGCCGTCCGTCGTAATGGCCCCCGCCCATGACGGCGGCACCAATGCCATGCTCAGGAGGCCTCCGACGGCCATACCCTCGCGTTTCGGGCCCAACAGCCTTTCGCTGCACCTAGAGGAAGCGGAGGCCAGGGGCGTCGCCACCCGGATCGTGCGGCTTGAATCCCTGTACGTGGACGTGGACACACCGGAGGACATGGCCTCCGTATTGACCTGGAACGGGCCGGACCGGACGAGAAGGTTCGTGGAATCGATAGGGCTGGCCGCAAAGCTGCCGCAGCCCGCGGGTTGAAACGCCATGCACGTGTTGATATTGGCCCCTTTTGAAGAGACTTGCCTTGATCGGCTGCGCTCACGTATGAAGGTCACGTACAAACCCTGGACCGAGTCCCGTGTCCTCCTTGACCCCGAGGAACTCGCCGAAGCTATCAACGGCTACCAGGCAGAAGCGTTAATAGTGGAGGCCGACTTCGTACTGGAAGAGACCTTCAAGGAGGCCCCGGGCCTCCGGCTGGTCGGGATCTGCCGCAACGCTGTCAGCCAGATCGACGTGGATGCCGCCACGGAATCGGGCGTGGTGGTGGTCAACGCCCCGGGGAGAAACGCGCGGGCCGTTGGAGAGCTGGTAATCGGCTTGATGTTCGCGCTGGCACGGGGCATCGTGGCGTCCCATCGCTACGTCGCCGAGGGTCGATGGGAGGACCCGGTGTCCCC
>JAAXHX010000270.1:0-4851 GCA_012270635.1 Dehalococcoidia bacterium
AAGCTGAACGCCATCACCGACTATATGGAAGAAGAGATGGGCCGAGCAGTAAAGGAGCTGGCTGACGACGACTCCGTGGGGGCGGTTGTGATTACGGGGGCCGGGAGGGCGTTCTCGGCGGGGGCCGACGTGTCGGAGCTTCCGGGAGCCCAGTCCAACGGCAGGGGCGACAACCCAGAGGAGATCCGGCGGAACTTCCGCAAGGCCATGGACATCGTCCTCGGTGTGCACCGGATGCAGAAGCCCGTCATAGGCATGATCAACGGCGTGGCGGCAGGCGCGGGTTTCGACCTGGCGTGTGCCTGCGACCTCCGGGTCGGGACCCCCAAGTCCCGGTTCCTGGCCGCGTTCATCCGCGTCGGGCTCTTCCCCGGCTGGGGAGGAATGTGGCTCTACGCCAAGGCCCTCGGCATCCCGAAGGCCGCGGAGCTAATCTTCACCGGCGACTTCCTGGAGGCCGAGGACGCATACCGGCTTGGCATGTTGAACAAGCTGGTCCCCGAAGAAGAGCTGGAAGCCACTACGATGGAGATGGCCCGGAAGATCGCCGACGGCCCTCCCGTCGCGCTGAGGCTATCCAAGATGATGCTCTACAAGGCGCTGAGCATGGACCTGGAAACGGCCATGCAGATGTCCGCAGCCCTGGAGACCATCACCCTCACCTCCGAGGACCACGGCGAGGGCGTGGCCGCCTTCCGGGAAAAGCGCAAGGCCAACTACAAGGGCCGCTAAGCCTTGCGGGTAATAGCCGCGGAAATCGAGATCGAGGCCCCGCACTCGGTGATCTGGGAAGTCCTGTCCGACCTCGCTTCTTACCCCGACTGGAACCCCTTCCTCACCTCCGCCACCGGCGACGTCGTGGAGGGCGCGCGTGTCGAGGTCTTCATAAAGCCGCCCCGCGCCCGGGGCACGACCATCAATCCGCAGGTGGTCCTGGTGGAAGAGGGCAGGGGCTTCAGCTGGCGCAGCAACATGCTATTCCCCGGCCTCTTCGACACGGAGCACTATTTCATCATCGACCCCATAGACGACGACCGTTGCCGCTTCGTGCAGGGCGAGGAGATAACGGGGCTCCTGGTCATCCCCATCCTGTGTCTGATAGGCGGGGGCACTCGACGCGGGTTCGAAAGGATGAACGAGGCGCTAAAAGCCCGCTGCGAGGCCATGCTGGCCCCTCCCCCCGACCCTGGCGAGTCTTCTTCCTGCGATGTTTCGGAAGAGCAGGCGGGCCACGGAGAGATTTCTAGCTAGTCGTAGTCCCGCTCCCAGGCTGCCAGAATCTCCGACGAATCCGTCACCCACACCAGCCGCTCCAGAAACTTCATCGCATCGTTGTGCAGCTCCGCAACCCGGGCCCCGACCAAGTCCCTCGGTATCACCGGGAAGAATCCCAATTGGGTCCCCGTCCACGCCGTCGGGAGAATGCCGACCTCCGTCGCCACGCCGGTCGATATGAACGTCCTTATGCCGTGGCTCCGAAGGACCAGCTCGAAGTTGGAATGGACGAAGGTGTTGGTGCGGTACTTGTTGACTACTATGTCGCCTTCCTGGGCCTTCAGGGCGTCGATGGCCTGGCAGCCCCAGGCGCCGAGGACCGTCGGGTTGGCATATTCGTGCTTCGCGGGGTCGCCGACCAGGTTCCACCGCTTGTTGACCAGGGGGTCGTCGTAGGCGCCGAGGTTGGGCAAACTGGTGAAGTTGGTCTGCCACACTCTCACGCCGTGGGCCCGGGCCTGGGCCACGAAATCGACCAGCTTGTCCAGGAACCCCGACACGTCGATGCTCTCCCCGGCCTTCCTGAAGATTCCGTCTTCGTGCAGAAAGTCATTCTGCATGTCGTGCACCATGACCACGGTGTGCTTCGGGTTCACCATCTCGCCGATGGACTCGAATACCTGCCGACCCTGAAACTCGTACATGGCTAATCCTCCCGTTGTAGGCTCACTCCCACCTGAAGACCCTTGTCGCCGCGAAGAACGCCAGCGCCAGCCACACCACCAGGCCCAGCACTTCCCAGGGAATCTCCGTGAGGCTGGCGCCCTGGATGGCCACCTCTCTCATCCCATCGGCGAGGAAGGTTAGCGGCAGGTACTGGACTATGTCCTCTAGGACGGCGGGCAGGGTATCGGTGGGGAAGAAGACGCCCGAAAGGAACATCATGGGCAGGGCGACGATGTTCGCCAGCGGAGCCCCGACTTCCTCGTTCTTCGCGAACCCCGATATCACGAACCCGATGGCTATGAACAGCGCTCCGCCCAGAACGGCGAGCACGAACAGGTAGCCGAAGTTCCCCGTAACCTTAACGTCGAAGACCAGGACCCCGACACCCAGTAGCACCGCAACCTGCACTATGGATACCAGCAGCCGGGTGAACACCTGGCCCACCAGGAAATTGTGAGGCCTGATAGGCGTGGCGTTCAGCCTGCGGAGCACTCCCTGTTGACGGTATTGGATCAGGGAGAACACGACGCTGAATATGCCCATCTGCATGATGGCCATGGCTATGATGCCCGGGACCAGGAAGTCGACGTATTCCAGCCCCTTGCTCTCCACGGCCTGGGCCTCGATGCCGAGTCTCTGGTCTACGCTCGCCCTGCGTATTGTTGCCTCGTCCAGGACTCCCTGGACGATTCCCTGCCCAACCTGGGCCCGCTGAAACTGTTCGTCGGCGTAGAAGACCTGGATCGTGGAAGAGGCTTCGGATTCACCGAAGCCGGGAGGGATGACTACGACGATGTCCCGGTCTCCCTCTTCGAGGGCCAGGATTTCCGCGTCTCTCTCTCCCAGGAAAAGGTCGACGATATCGGAGCTTCCCAGCACGCCTTTCAGGGTTTGGGCAATGGGGGTGTCGGCCTCGTCGACCAGGCCCAAATCGACATTAGTGAAGGACCCGAAGTTGAGCAAGCCAAAGATGACGATGAACATCAGGGGCAGGACGAGCGTCCAGAAGATTGCCTGGCGATTGCGGTAGTACATCTTGAGAGATGCAATCGTCAGGGCGAAGGTGGGATTCAAGCTAGTCCTCTCGCAGGCTCTTGCCGGTGAGGCTCAGGAAGACGTCCTCCAGGTTCGCCGACTTCCCGGGCCTTTCCTTGCGGAAGCCCGTGTCCAGCAAGGCGTCTATCAGGGTGTCGGGGCTGTCCAGGGCCACGATTGAACCCTTGTCTATAATCGCCACCCGGTCGCACAGCTCCTCCGCCTCTTCCATGTAATGGGTGGTCATGACTATGGTCTTGCCGTCGGTCTGAAGACGCTTGATGAGGTCCCACATGTGTCGTCGGGCCTGGGGGTCGAGGCCCGTGGTCGGCTCGTCCAGGAACATCACCACGGGATCGTTGACTAGGGCGGTGGCTATGGACAGACGCTGCTTCTGCCCCCCGGACAGCTGCCGGAACTGCGCTTTCCCCTTGTCCAGCAGCTCAACCTTTTTGAGGATCTCCCTGGCGTCGACGTTATGCCCATAGAGACGCCCGAAGAGGCTCACAAGCTCCAGGACTATCAAATTGCTGAAGAAGGATGAAGACTGGAGCTGAACGCCGATTTTGGCTTTCACGCCTCTCGGGTCCTTGGTGACGTCTATCCCGTCTATGACCGCCGTGCCCACCGATGGACTCCTCATCCCTTCCAGTATCTCCACGGTGGTGGTCTTGCCGGCCCCGTTCGGCCCGAGAAGGCCGAATATCTCTCCCCGCTCCACCTCGAAGCTAACGTCGTCCACGGCCGTCAAATCACCGTACCGCTTGGTCAGCCCCGTGGCCTGGATCACGCAGTCCATGTGAAAAGTGTAACACACCCCGCCTGTTTGACTCTCTTTCAACGCCCCTTCTATACTCGCCCCATGACTATCGAAAGGCTCATATCCGCCGATTCCCACGTTGTAGAGCCCCCTGACCTGTGGGAATCACGCATCGATGCCGCGTTCAGGGGCCGCGGGCCCAGAATGCACCGGGACGGCGAGGTCCATCGCTGGATTGCCGATGAAGACATCAACGTCGGGTCCCTGGGGGCGCCTTCCCAGGCGGGGCGTCGATTCGAAAACCCCGATTCGCTAACCATCGAAGCGCCCTTTCAGGACACCCCCGAGGCCGCTTACGACCCCCACGCCCGGGTCAAGGCCATGAAGGTGGACGGCGTTATCGGGGAGGTCATCTACCCGACCATCGCCGTTCGGCTCATCGAGACGAACATCGACTCCGAGTTGATGTCGGCCTGCTTCCGGGCCATGAACGACTGGATGGCCGAGTTCAGCGCCGCATACCCCGGCTCCATCAAGGGGAGCGGGGTCGTCAACGTGGATGACATAGACGACGCCCTGTCCGAAATGGAGAGATGCGCCGGCCTCGGGCTGGCCGGCATTGCCATCCCCGCCTATCCCGGAGAGGGGCGCACCTACGACCTGCCCCGCTACGACCGGGTCTGGGCGCTGGCGCAGGACTTGGGGCTGCCTTTGGCCATGCACTCGGGCTCATATCGCCCGGGGCCCGGGGTCATCGGCTCCTTCGCCAACGACATCACTGTCGGGGGTACTTCCTCCTTCCGCGCCAGCGAGGACTACTGGCCGAGAAGGGCCGTCGGCGACATGATGTTCTCGGGCGTATTCGAACGCTTCCCCGACCTAACCATCGGCGTGGTCGAATTCGAACTCGGGTGGGCGGCCTATTTCATCCAGCAGATGGACCGGCACTACGCCGACCATCACTACGTCAAGGAGATTCGCTTCAAGTCCGACGCCCTGCCCGGTGACTACTTCCGCCGAAACGTGTTCGTGACCTTCCAGGAGGACGCCGCGGGCATCGCCACCCGGCACGTGGTCGGCGTCGACAACATCCTCTGGAGCTCCGACTACCCCCA
>JAAXHX010000270.1:4860-8826 GCA_012270635.1 Dehalococcoidia bacterium
GGCGTCCCCCAGGACGAGGCGGAGAAGATGGCCTTTCGGAACGCGGCCCGGGTCTACGGGTTCATCTAGCCCCCACCAGCCACCCCCTTCGTCTTTCCAGCGTAGGCTGGAATCCATCCCCCCAAGCTCCCTGTTCCAAGCTACAATACTAGTCATAATGACCAATAGATCAGCATTTGGAAGGGACTGCCAGTGACGAAAAGAGTCAGCGCTACATAAGCCAAAGCGCAGCTTTCAGTCCTGTCGGCGGAAGTGGCCTTTGGCGGCCAGCACGTCATAATAGAACGGCATGGCGTGCCGTTGGTCGCCTTGGTTAGCTTCGCCGACCTGGATATTCTGGAGCAGGACCGGACAACTTCCCCGAGCCCCCATGGCGCCTTGGCCATTGTCGGGGCCTGGGAAGAGGTTGGCGATGATGCGATTGACGCATTCATCGAGGATATCTATGAGCAGAGGCTGACCGCCCCCGGATAACTCCTCCTCCCCACCTATGATATCCTTACCCGACTATGGGCCTTAGACTTGGCGTTGACATCGGGGGGACGTTTACGGACCTTGCCCTTGTCGACGAGGACTCCGGTCGGCAGACCACCTTCAAGGTCTCTTCCACCCCCGCCGACTACTCCGCCGCCGTCATCGAGGCCGTAAAGGCCCTTTCCACCGACCACGGCATCGCTCCGTCCTCCCTCTCCTTCCTCTCCCACGCCACCACCGTCGTCACCAACGCCATCCTGGAGTCCAAGGGCGCTCGGGCGGCCCTCATCACCACCGATGGCTTTCGGGACATCCTCGAAATCCGACGTCAGTCTCGGGCCAAGCTCTATGATATCTTTCAACCCCCACCCCAGGTGATCATCCCCAGGCACCTGCGACTGGAAGTCTCCGAGCGGGTGGACGCCTATGGCGACGTGTACAAGCCGCTGGACGAATCGGAGCTTGCGCGAATCGTGGCCTTCCTAAAGGCCCACGAGGTCAAGGCCGTGGCGGTATCGCTCATCTTCTCCTTCCTCAACCCGGTGCACGAGCAGGCTATCGGGAAGGTGTTGCGCCGGGAGCTGCCGGACGTGCGCATCTTCCTCTCCTCCGAGGTCCTCCCCGAGATGCGGGAGTACGAGCGCACCAGCACGGTGGCCGTATGCGCTTACGTGGCCCCCGTCCTGGAGGGCTATCTCAACCGGCTCAACGACTTCCTGGCCACCGACGACTATCCGAGCCTCTACCTGACCGGCTCCAGCGGAGGCGTCTTCAACGTGGAGGAAGGGCTGCGCGTGCCGGCCATGCTCACCGAATCGGGGCCCGCGGCGGGGGTCACCGCCACTGTGGCCCTGGGTAACGTCCTCGGGCTTGACCGGCTCATCTCCTTCGACATGGGCGGCACCACCGCCAAGGCGTCGCTGGTCAACAATGGCGAAGTGAGCGTCACGACGGAATACGAGGTGGGCGGTTCCGGCAACGTGCGACGCTGGCTCCAGGGCACCGGCTATCCCATAAAAGTGCCCGTCGTGGACCTGGCCGAGGTCAGCGCCGGGGGCGGCAGCATAGCCTGGCTGGACGACGCCGGAGGGTTGAGGGTCGGGCCGCACAGCGCAGGCGCGGCCCCTGGCCCTGCGTGCTACGGGCTCGGCGGCCAAGACCCGACGGTCACCGACGCCGACGCCGTTCTCGGCTACCTGGACCCCGGGCACTTCCTCGGCGGGCGAATGCCCCTGTCCCTCGATGGGGCGTCCGGGGCCATAGATAGGGTCGTCGGTGAGCCTCTCGGCTTGGACGTAATGGAGGCCGCCCAGGGCATCGTGGACATCGTCAATTCCAACATGGCCGATGCCATTCGCATGATCTCCATCGAACGGGGCCACGACCCCCGGGAGTACGCCCTGGTCGCCTTCGGGGGCGCGGGCCCCGTGCACGCGGGCCGCATCGGCGAGGAGCTGGGCATCAAAAAGGTGATCATCCCTCCCAATCCCGGGGTCTTCTCCGCCATGGGCCTGGTGTGCACCGACCTGAAGCGGGACTACGTCCGCAGTTTGTACACCCTCCTTGCCGAAGAGGACGTGGACGATCGGATGCGGCAGGTCCGCCAGGAGATCACCGCCGAGGCCCGGGACATGCTTTCCCGGTCCGGCATAGCCGAAGAAGACTGGGTGTTTCGCTATTCCATAGACATGCGCTACGGCCACCAGGCCTACGAGCTCACCGTGCCCGTCGAGTCCTCGGAGATCGAGGAGGGCGCCCTGGACGCCATCGCCGAGCGGTTCCACGCCCAACACCTCATCACTTATGACTACAACGCCCCCGACGAGCCGATCCAGCTCGTCAACCTCCGCGTCTCGGCCATCGGCAAGTTCGGGGCCGACTTCATAGCGTCCGGGGCGTCTTCTGTTGACGGCAGAGGGCAGGTTAGGCCAAGGTCTCGGCGGGACGTTTACTTCAAGGAGTCGGGGCGCACGTCCTGCCCCGTCTATGACAGGGGAGACCTGTACCCGGGCGCGGAGATCGAAGGCCCTGCCGTCATCCAGGAGTCCAGCTCCACCATCATCGTATACCCAGGCCAGCGGGCCGCGGCAACCGAGTTCGGGACCATTGAGATCACGGTCTAGGCACGAAGGACAGAGTCATGCACGAGGACATCGATCCGATCACCTTCCAGGTCATCAAGAACAGCCTCCTGTCCGCCGCCGAGGAGATGAAGGTCGTCCTGGCCAAGACCGCCTACTCGCCTATTCTCAAACTAGCGGGGGACTACTCCTGCGGCATTTTCGACGCCTCGGGCAACATGGTTGCCCAGGGCCCCGACATCCCCATTCACCTCGGGTCCATGCCGCTGTCCGTCAAGGCGATACTGGCAAGGGCCACCGACATCGCCCCCGGGGACGTGTTCATCCACAACGATCCCTACTTCGGGGGGTCCCACCTCCCCGACGTCAACGTCATCACGCCCGTCTATCTCAATGACGACCTGCTTCTCGGGTTCACCTGCGTGCGGGCCCACTGGCCCGACGTCGGTTCGGCCAGCCCCGGCTCCTACGGCGCAACCACCGAAATATACGGCGAGGGCCTCCGGCTCCCGGGCGTGCGCCTCTTCACCCAAGGTCAACTGAATCGGGACATAGACGACCTGATCTTTTCCAACGTCCGCACCCCCGAGGAGCGGCGAGGCGACCTCAGGGCCCAGGTGGCCGCCAATCATCGGGGCGCCGTTCGGGTGCAGGTCCTCGCCGAGAAATACGGCGTCGACCTGATCCGCGAAATGATGCAGGGGATCCAGGACTACTCCGAGCGCATGATCCGAAATCAACTCGACCGGTTCGACGATGGGGAGTTCTACTACGAGGACTTCTGCGACGGCGACGGCATCCTGGGAATCGGACAGACCGAGGACCAGCCCATCAACATCCGCCTCCGGGTCAACAAGGTGGACGACCACCTGACCGTGGACTTCACGGGCTCCGACGACCAGGTTGACGGCCCGATGAACGCTCCTCTCGCCGTTACCGCCTCGGGTGTATACACCGCCGTCAAGATGATCGCCGACCCCAACGACCTCATCCCGCCCAACTCCGGCACGTGGCGGGCCATAGGCGTCAACGCCCCCGAAGGGTCGGTGGTCAACGTCCTGCCCCCGGCGCCCGTGGTCTTCGCCAACCACGAGATGACCCACCGGATATGCGACATGGTCTTCGGGGCAGTGGCCCCCGGGTACCCCAACAACGTGCTGGCCGGTTCTCAAGGCACCTCGGCAATCCTGACCGTCGGCGGACTCCACCCCAGGACCAAGCGCCGCTACGTGAGCTACGAGACCGTGGCCGGAGGCATGGGCGCCCGACCCAACCAGGACGGCATCAGCAGCGTGAAGGTGGGCATTTCCAACACCATGAACTCGCCGGTGGAGCAGATAGAGATGCGCTTCCCCATCATGATCGACCGGTACGAGCTCATCAATGACTCGGGAGGGGCGGGGAAGTACCG
>JAAXHX010000271.1 GCA_012270635.1 Dehalococcoidia bacterium
CTGGTTGTGGTGGGAGGAGACGACACATACTCCACGGAGGAGGAGGCTCGCAGACAGGGATCGAGACGCAACACCACCTGGGACGACAGGCAGGGGGTGCTCTTCCTGCGTTCCGATCAGGTGGCTGCCGCGGCGACATCCACTGGCAGTGCGTCTGCCCAGGGGTTCTCGTTCGTGCGCTCCAGTCCTCAGGAGTCGCCATGGGCCTACTCGGTGGATAACCTGAGCCGGGCCTGGCTGCCGGCCCAAGCCACGGGTGACAGCACTCTGTCGTCCGACGCGGCTGTGCAGGAAGAGCAGTTGCTGTTCATCACCGACAGCTCTCTGACGCCGCCACCCACGGTATCCCTGGGGGAGCTGAAGGAGCAGATAGGGGAGCTGGCGGCCACGCTTGAGGCCGGAGAGGGCATAGAGGGTTACGTGGAATGCATCGGCGGCAGGATTCTGAGCGAGAGAATAATTCGGGCGGACCCGACGCTGCCGTCCCTGGAGGAGACGGAGATCACATCAGGCTCGGCGGCAGGGACCGAGGTCTACCGGAGAGGCACGCATTGGAGAGGCCCACAGTACAATCGGTACTGGACGAGCGGTCCTGACGCCGAGCTGTTCCAGGCCGTCATCATCGACGACGACGACTCGCCGGCCAACGGCTACTATGCAGCGTACAACACCGCCCGCCCCCTGCCCGCTGGGGTCTACGACGTCCGTTATGAAGGTCAGCACTACCGAGATTTTCCCTGCAACTATCTAGCAGAAGACGGTGGCATTCCAGCCGCAGTTACGGTGACAGCACCTGCCGGGGCGGTGCACGAGGCGTTCTTCGACCCGGTGTCCGAGGGAGAGGCCCTGGTGGCCGACGACTACAGGGGTGTGCTCAGGCCTGCCTCCTTCAGCCTGGGCGACTCCGACACCACCGTCAGACGCATCGGCTGGGACGAGAGTCGGACCTGGCTGGAGTTCTCGTCGCCTCCCTCCCTTGCCGGCCATCACATGGACTTCATCGAGTTGGATGGCACAGTGGGCCTAAGATTGGACATAGACGACGCCACCGCCGTGGCCACAGACGACGGGGGGCAGGCCCTGGTGTGGGGCGTGTGCGACCAGCCATGGGCTGCGGGCGACGAGTTGATGCTGCGGATCAGCGACAGCGGCGACACCTTGACCGGGACGACCAACGACGCCACCTGCGACGGCCAGGCCATCTCCCTTGCGGTTCCCCTGCAGACGGCGGTCTTCTCCCCCACCTCGGACGCCTCCATCAAGCCCATCCTCATGCCCTCCGGCGGAGCGTCGGGTTGTGGCACCGCCGGGTTGTGGGCCTGCTTGGACGAGCCCGAGCCCGACGGGAACGGCTCCGGGGTCCTCCTGTTCACCAACAGCGCCCTGCGGGTGGGCTTCTCACTGGACAGCCAGGACGTGGCCGGGACGCTGACGGACGTGCGGTTCGAGGTTGCGGTGAGGGCCCAGTCGGGAACGGTGGCCGCCGACACGTACGGCTTCACCGTCTATTCTGGCAGCGACGAGGTGGCCACGGTGAGCGGAGGTGAGGAACTGGATACGGAGTGGAAGCAGTTGGTGGTGTCTGATGCGTCGATAGTCAGCGGTCTGTCGTCGGGATTGTCCAGCGTGGCCTTTCAGGTCAACGCTCCGACCGCTGGCCCCCGCCTGGAATGGTCGTGGCTGAGGATGGTGGTGGACTACAAGCCCACCGGTTCGGGGTCATAGGAATTGCTGGGACGGGAACTCCCGCGTGGGCGGTTGAGGTGCAGGGGGCTACTCACATGGCAGAACAACGGGGTGGTGCATTTTCAAGCAGCGGGACGGTGCACCTGTAGCGCGCTTGCTCTCTAAACACCTGTTCGCTCTCCCTTGGCGACGAAGGCGGATTTGGCCAACGTGCGAATGGAAGGCAGGCTACACTACCGTCGCCGCCGTGGTCGGCTTGTTGCAGGTGGTGTAGCTCCTGTAAGACATGGGCGCGACTTATGTCGTGCGGGAAGTGCCAGCTA
>JAAXHX010000272.1 GCA_012270635.1 Dehalococcoidia bacterium
ACTCCGACGTCATCGTGCGGGCGTCGTTCCTGTCCCTGACGGCGACCACGGAGACGGTCTCCAGCACCGAGGAGGGCGTCGCTCCCGTCTATCGGCCCGTGCAGGAGCTACGCTTCACCGCCCACGAATACCTTCAGGGGAGCGGTCCCAACGAGGTTCTGGTTGTGGTGGAGGGCGACGACACCTACCCCACGGAGGAGGAGGCCCGCAGGCAGGGGTCGGAGCGCAACACCGCCTGGGACGACAGGCAGGGGGTGCTCTTTCTGCGTTCCAGTCAGGCGGCAGGGGCGGCGACATCCACTGACAGCGCGTCCGTCCAGGAATTCTCGTTCGTACGCTCCAATCCCGTGGAGTCGGCCTGGGACTACTCGGTGGACAATCTGAGCCGGGCCTGGCTGCCGGCCAATGGCACGGGCGGCAGCGCCCAGTCGTCCGAGGTGGTGGTGCAGGAGGAGCAGCAGCTGTTCATCACCGACGGCTCTGCGTCCCCGCTGCCCACGGTCTCTTTGGCGGAGCTGAAGGAGCAGATCGGGGAGCTGGCGGCCACGCTTGCGGCCGGAGAGGGCATACCCGGCTACGTGGAGTGCATCGCGAAGAGCATACTGAACGAGAGAGTCAATCGGGCGGATCCGACCCTGCCGTCCCTGGAGGAGAAAGCGCTTGACTCGGGTCTGGCGGCAGGGACCGAGGTCTATAACTACGACCATCATTTCAGGTGGCCGCAGTACGACCAGTTCTGGGTGAGCGGTCCTGACGCCGAACTGTTCCAGGCCGTCATCATCGACGACGACGAGTCCTCCGCCAACGGCTACTACGTGACGTACAACACCGCCCGCCCCCTGCCCGCTGGGGTCTACGACGTCCGTTACAACGTTCAGCCCTACGATTTCATCCCCTGCAACTACACAAGAGAAGACGGGGGCATTCCAGCCGCAGTTACGGTGACGTCGCCTGCGGGCACGGTGCACGAGGCGTTCTTCGACCCGGTGTCCGAGGGAGAGGCCCTGGTGGCCGACGACTACAGGGGTGTGCTCAGGCCTGCCTCCTTCAGCCTGGGCGACTCTCAGACCACCGTCAGACGCATCGGCTGGGACGAGAGTCGGACCTGGCTGGAGTTCTCGTCGCCTCCCTCTCTTGCCGGCCATCACATGGACTTCATCGAGTTGGATGGCACAGTGGGCCTAAGACTGGACGTAGACGACGCCACCGCCGTGGCCACAGACGACGGGGGGCAGGCCCTGGTGTGGGGCGTGTGCGACCAGCCATGGGCTGCGGGCGACGAGTTGATGCTGCGGATCAGCGACAGCGGTGACACCCTGACCGGCACGACCAACGACGCCACCTGCGACGGCCAGGCCATCTCCCTTGCGGTTCTCCTGCAGACGGCGGTCTTCTCCCCCACCTCGGACGCCTCCATCAAGCCCATCCTCATGCCCTCCGGCGGAGCGTCGGGTTGTGGCACCGCTGGGCTGTGGGCCTGCTTGGACGAGCCCGAGCCCGATGGGAACGGTTCCGGGATCCTCCTGTTCACCAACAGCGCCCTGCGGGTGGGCTTCTCACTGGACAGCCAGGACGTGGCCGGGACGCTGACGGACGTGCGGTTCGAGGTTGCGGTGCGGGCCCAGTCGGGAACGGTGAATGCCGACACGTACGGCTTCACCGTCTATTCTGGCAGCGACGAGGTGGCCACGGTGAGCGGAGGTGAGGAACTGGATACGGAGTGGAAGCAGTTGGTGGTGTCTGATGCGTCGATAGTCAGCGGTCTGTCGTCGGGATTGTCCAGCGTGGCCTTTCAGGTCAACGCGCCGACCACTGGCCCCCGTCTGGAATGGTCGTGGCTGAGGATGGTGGTGGACTACAAGCCCACCGGTTCGGGGTCATAGGAGGGGTTGGGGACGGGAACTCTCCTCCGCCTGTTGAAGCGCAACGGGACAGCGCACATCTTTAGCGCGCTTGCTCTCTAAACACCTGTTCGCTCTCCCTTGGCGACGAAGGCGGATTTGGCCAATGTGCGAGGGGAACTGAAAGCGGACCTAGCAGCGATGGAAGGCAGGCTGCTTTGGCGCGCCGGGCTTCTCGTGATCATGGCCAACGGCGCTACTGTCGCCGCCGTGGTCGGCTTGTTGCAGGTGGTGTAGCTCCTGTAAGACATGGGCGCGATTTATGTCGTGCGGGAAGTGCCAGCTA
>JAAXHX010000273.1 GCA_012270635.1 Dehalococcoidia bacterium
TGCCCCTCAGTGGCAACGCCTACACCCGGGCCTACCCCGCCGCCTCCCTGGACACCTCCGACGCCGCGTTCACCTTCCGCGAGTACGAGACTGATCCCCGGGTCCCCATCCCCCCAGACACCTGGCAGTTCGCCAAGCCCGACCCCTCGGGAGAACCCCTCCCCTCCCCGACCGACGTCTATCTGCCCCAAGGTTTCAAACCCGGCTGGATCTACGAGCTGGTATACACGGCCAAGGACCCCCTGGTCATGGGCCTAGGCTTCACGGGTGTCCGAGACCTGGTCTCCTTCCTGCTCAATGCCGATGCGGACTCGGAGGGGAGGCCCAATCCCGTCCGCGACAACGGCGCGGGAATCGAGAAGGCCTACGGCTGGGGGTGTTCTCAGAGCGCGCGCTTTCTGCGGGAGTTCGTCTACCGGGGATTCAACGAAGATGTCCAGGGCAGACGGGTCTTCGCGGGAATATCGCCCTTCGTGTCAGGTGGGGGGCGGGTATTCGTCAACTACCGGTTCTCGCAACCGGGCCGGTACCCGAGACAGCACTACGACCACCTCTACCCTTCCGACCAGTTTCCCCATGCCTATCCCGTGACCACCGACTCCCTGACGGGCAGGACCGACGGCATTCTCAAACGCCCGGACACCGACCCCCTGGTCGTACATACTCAGTCGGCGTCCGAATACTGGCAGCGCCGCGGCTCCCTGGTCCACACCGACTCCCTCGGTAACGACATCGCTGACCACGCGAGGTCCAGGGTCTACCTCTTCGCCTCGGCGGAGCACAGCCCCGATCACGTCAACGGCCCCGTCTACGGCGGGTTCAAACACCCCAGCAACCCTCTCAACGTCACAGCGCTCCTCCGGGCCATGCTGGACAACCTTGACGGCTGGGCCACCCTCGGCGCTACCCCGCCCGACAGCCGGGTCCCCACCCGTGCCACCGATACCTCCGTGCCCGCTGAAGTCTCCAACGCCCGATTTCCCCGGATACCCGGCGTCAGACCCCCGTCGACGACTAACCGCCTCTTCGTCCAAGACTACGGCCCCGACTTCGAGCAGGGCGTCCTGTCGGTGGAGCCGCCCCTGGAAGACAGGACGCGGGAATATGCGGTGTTGACACCCCAAGTCGACTCTGACGGAAACGACGTTCCCGGCATCCGGGGCCCGGAGCTCGAGGTCCCGCTGGCAACCTATACCGGCTGGAACTTCAGACTGCCGGGCGCCGCGGGGGAAGCGATGGCCGCGGTCAACGGCAGCTACCTGCCCTTCGCCAGGACCCGGGATGAGCGGATGAAGAGCGGGGACCCTCGCCCCTCCGTCGAGGAGCGTTACGGTTCTCGGGCCCACTACGTGAGGTTGGTTGCCCTGGCCGCCCAGCGGCTCGTTGCAGAGCGTCTGATCTTGGAGGAGGACGCGGACCGGTTCGTGGAGAGGGCCATGCGGGAGCCCGCCTTCGACGGGCTGGGCTAGCCCGCGCTCAACCTGTCCAGCGCCTCCAATACAGGCGCGAGTTCCTCGGCCGTCTTGGGAGTCGTAGGGTCCAGGCATATCTGTATGTGGGAAATGCCCTCGCGCTCGTATTCGAGCAACTCCTCGGCCACTGCCTCAGGAGCGCCTGTGAGGGGTTTCAACGGGGCCTGCCCCACCAGCTGGTCGCTGGGTAGGCGGTCCCACCACGGGTCGGCGTTGGCGTCGGCCATCAGCACGGCGTGGCTACGCTCCAGGCTAGCCGGGTCCCGACCCTGCTCCCGACAGGCCGCGTCGACAATCGAGCGCATCCTCTTGGCCCCTTCGACGCTGTTGAGGGTGTCGTCGTAGTACGCGTTCCAGATGTCGGCGTATTTGGCGGTCAACGCCATCATCCGGGGCCTGCTCGCCCCGATCAAGATAGGTGGGCCTTGGGGTCGGGGGCCGAGGGGGCGGAGCTCGCACTCCCGTGCGCTGTGGAACCTTCCTTCGAAGTCCACCCGTCCATCCCTAAGCAGGCCGTGCACTATCTGCAGCCCCTCTTCGAAGCGGCCCACCATGTAGTCGTATGGAAAGCCGTAGGAATCGTATTCGAACTTGTGGTACCCCGCCCCCAGCCCCAGGATCAGTCTCCCGTCGCTTATCTCCTCGACGGTGGAGGCCATCTTGGCCAGAAGGGCCGGGTTTCGCCAGCCCATCGCCAGGACCAATGTTCCGAGCTCGACCCGGTTGGTGATAGCCGCTACGGCGGAGAGGAGCGACCACACTTCCCACACGCCCCGGGCCTGCTCCTCGCCTTCCAGCCTGTAGATGAGATGGTCCACCAGCCAGACCGAGTCGAAGCCCACTTCCTCGGCGACCTGGGCAATCTCGCTGATCTCCTTCCAGCTGCTCATCCCCGGGCCACGGAGGCCCTCGGTCTGGGGCAGCATCAACCCGACTTTCAGCGTCCTGGAACCGCTCGCAACCGTCATGCCTCACTCCCGGATAAAGCTACTCCGCCCGAGACTCCCGCCAAGTGTACACGTTTTCCGGCTTGGCAGTATGCGAGCTTTTATAACCCATGTCGGGGGGGCGGAGGCCGCTCGTGCTGGGCCCCTAGTTTATCCTGAGCCTGTCGAAGGAAAGCATGAGTTGGGGTCAAGGCTGAAGACCGCGGGAGAGGTATAGGAGTACGACCCGCAGTTATGCAAACGACTCACGGGTCCGAAAGTCTACCCTGTTGATGCAGATGAATCCGCGCCAGCTTCAACTCCTCGTAGTCAAACCCGTCTCCCAGATACTCCCGCACGGGGGCAAGCAGGGCGCTCCCGCACGCCCCGAAGGCCTTCTCTATCTCCCTCAATCTTTCCGGCTCGGGGAGCAGATGGCCCACCTCCACATCCTCCCCCTTCGCGACGATGCGTTCTATATGCCCGATGACCGTGGACCACGCCAGCCCCCTCTCCCTGGCGATGTCCACCACCGACAAGCCTCGGGCCAGCATATCCCTCGTCGTTTGGTGGGTGACGCTGAGGGGTCCGGCGTCAGGCCGTTCGCCGCCACTCCTTGTCGTCTCGCGGGGCCTCGGCCCCGCCACCCACCGGTCGGCGGGGATTTCGATGCCGTTGGCTTCAACGTATTCGCGTATCATTTCCGTGAATTCAGGGCCGTACTCGTCCAGCTTGACCTCTCCTACGCCGGTAATGCGTGAAAACTCCTCCTTGCTCCGGGGATATGTTGCCGCCATGTGGCGGAGCGATACGTCGCCGAAGACGACGTAGGGTGGCACATTTCGCTCCTCCGCCAGCCGACGCCTCAAAGCGCGCAACTCTTCGAAGAGCCCAGCGTCGTACTCCATAGAGTCGGGCGAGCGGCGGGGCCCTGCTGCCCGGGTCTCCTCTGCCGGCCTCACCAGCGTCAGTCTCCGTCGCTCCCGAAGAAAGGCCCGGCCCTCGGGGGAGAGGGACAGGGTGGGATAGTCCCCTTCGCTGCGGGTCAGCAGTCCCTGCGCCTGGATCTGCCCGACAATCTCCTTCATCTGCCGCTTACTGAAGTCCTTGACGATGCCGTAGACGCTCAACTGGTCGTGGCCCAGGGCCAGGACTCGCTTGTCCCGGCTCCCGACCAATACGTCAATCACATAGTTCGCCCCGAACCTCTCCCCGGTTCGCACCACTGCGGAGAGCGTCTTTTGCGCGATCTCCGTGGCGTCGAACTGCGCGTCCAGGTCCAGGCAGATGTCGCAGGCGCCGCAGTTTCCACCCGGCCACCTCTCACCGAAATACCCGAGGAGGAACTTGCGACGGCATGTCGGGAGCTGGGCGTACTCCACCATCTTGTCCAGCTTCCGGCGCGCGTTGTGCCGTTCCCTCTCACCCTCGATCTGGGCGATGAAGTACACCTGCTTACGCCTGTCGGCCAGAGTGAAGAAGAGGACGCATTCGCTGGGCAGCCCGTCCCTCCCCGCCCGACCCGTCTCCTGATAGTAGCCCTCCACCGACTTGGGCAGGTTGTTGTGCACCACGAGCCGGACGTCCGGCTTGTCTATGCCCATCCCAAAGGCGATGGTCGCGACGATTATGGGGACCCTGTCCCGTATGAAATCGTCCTGGGCCTTGCGCCGGGTCTCCGGGTCCAGGCCAGCGTGATAGGGTCGGGCGTCGAAGCCCTGGGCGTCCAGCCGACGGGCCAGGTCTTCGGTCTCCTGGCGGGAGAAGCAGTAGATGATGGCGGACCGGCCCCGATACCTCTCCAGGAGGGCAATCAACTCCGTCCAGGAGTCGGCTTTGGGCCGTACGGAATAGCTGAGGTTCGACCTGTTGAAGCTCGACTGGAATACCCGGCTTCCCCCTAACCTCAACTGCCCGATGATGTCATCCCGCACCTGTTCCGTGGCCGTGGCGGTCAGCGCGATCACGGGCGTCGAGGGAAAGTCGCGCCTAAGGTCCAGCAGGTTGCGGTAGTCGGGCCGAAACTCGTGGCCCCATTCGGAGATGCAATGGGCCTCGTCGATGGCGATGAGGCTCAGTTCCAGGTCGTGGAGGAAGCGGCGGAACGCGGGTGCGGGCAGGCGCTCGGGGGCGACGTACAGCAGCTTGCTCCGCCCGGCCCTGACCTCTCTTTGCACCCGGTCAATCTCCGCCCCTGAAAGCGAGCTGTTGATGAACCGGGCAGGGATGCCGTTGGCGTTCAGAGCGTCGACCTGGTCCTTCATCAGCGCAATCAGCGGAGACACCACCAGCGTGACGCCTTCGAAGATCAGGGCCGGAAGCTGGTAGCAGAGGGACTTTCCGCCGCCTGTGGGCATCAACGCCAGCCCGTCCCGCCGGGCCAGGACGTTGTCGATTATCTCTTCCTGCAACGGCCAGAACCTGTCGTAGCCGAAGCGGGACTTGAGGACGGCAATGGGGTCGGCGGCGCTATCCATGGGCGTCAAAATAGGAAGAAGGCGGGGCTTTGGTCATCTCCGGCATGTTCGCCCCTATATAATACCTGCAATTGCCCCAGGCCCGACCCAGTTCCCCCGAGGAAAATCACGTTGCCCCGAAGTCCAAACGTCAAAGGTCCCGGCCCCCTGCACGGCGTGAGAGTCCTGGACTTTACCAGGGCCCTGGCGGGCCCCTTCTGCACCCGGTTGCTGAGCGACCTGGGCGCGGAGGTCATCAAGATCGAGCCCCCGCCCGGCGACCAGTCTCGTGACTTCATGTACGTGACCGAAGAGGGCATCAGCGGCTACTTCATGCAGCACAACGCCGGGAAGAAGGGCCTCTGCCTCGACTTACGGCTCCCCGCCGGCATCGCCTTGGCCAGGGCCCTGGCCGACGTATCCGACGTGGTGGTCGAGAACTACCGGCCCGGCGTCATGGAGCGTCTCGAGCTCGACTACGCCACCCTTTCAAGGACCAATCCCGGGCTGGTGATGTGCTCCATCTCGGGATATGGGCAGGAGGGACGCTACGTCCACCG
>JAAXHX010000274.1 GCA_012270635.1 Dehalococcoidia bacterium
GCCATGGGGAGCGTGGCCATAATGGCTGCGCTGCGTCACAGGGACCGCACCGGCGAAGGACAGCTAATCGAGATCGCGCAGACGGAAGCCCTGGCGGCGATTCTCGGGTCGGAATACCTGGACTACTTCGTCAACGGGACGGTGTCCCGACCATTGGGAAACCGGCACGCGTGGATGGCGCCTCACGGAGCATACCGGTGTGAAGGCCCGGATGAGTGGTGCGTCATCGCTGTCGGCAGCGAAGAGGAGTGGGAGAGTTTTTGTCGGGTGGCGGGAATTCCTGCGTGGTGTAGGGAGGAGCGGTTTGCTAGTATGGCCGGTCGGTACGCCAACCAGGATGAACTGGACCGGAGAGTCGAGGAATGGACTCGAACCCACCCCGCCGAGACCGTGATGCGCCTCCTCCAGGATGCCGGGGTGGCCGCAGGGGTGGTGCTGGACGGAGAGCGCGTCTTCAACGACCCTCACCTGCGTTCCCGGGGGTTTTTCACCAGCATCGATGACCCGGAGACCGGGACCATAGACTATCCCGGACCCTTCATCCGCCTGTCGGAAACGCCCGGCAAAGTGGAGAGATGCCACCGCCTGGGCGAAGACAACGACTACATTTTCAGGGAACTGCTGAACATGTCCGAGGCGGAAGTAAGCAAGCTGAAGGCTGCCGGGATTCTGGCGTGACATAGTCGGGAGATGCCGCCTCAACCCGAAGGCTGCCCCGCCGAGTCCAGGGTTAGCTTCGGGGGGAGGGACACGGGCCCCGCGGCCCGGGAGGGAAGCAGCGCCGTCGCGGTCCCGATGGCCGTTACCTCCCTCCGCTGGTCTTCGGCCCTCACGTTAATCGTCACCCGGCGCTCGCTGTCACTGGTCGCTTTCTCGACAACTTGGCCCCTTATCCACACCGTGTCTCCTATATAGACGAAGCGCCGCACCTGGCTTTCGAGAGAGAGGAGCCAGCCGTCGTCTCCCATCCAGTCGGTGACGATATGGGCCAGCCAGGCCACCCGCTGCTCTCCGAAGTCGTAGGGGTAGGGGTTGCCGGTGAGCCGGGCTATGTGCTCGTCCCAGTGCACCGATTCTGCGATGTCAGGGACGCCGTCGGCATTTCGGACGTAGCCCCTCGGATGGGCCTTGCGCCATTGATAGGCCAGCCGGTGTGCGCCGTGGAACAGCATGGCCAGCCCTCCGCCCATCTTCCAGTTCACCATGTCGGTGACGGTGAGGGGGCCCTTCACCAGGGGCGGCAGCTCGTCACCGACGGCCACGTCCTCCCAATAGCGGGGAGCGCTCCCCCACCGGGTCTCCGAGTCGTAGGCTCGGTCCAGGTCCTCTATGTCTTCCGGGGAGTAGCTTGGCCGCTCGTAGTGGGCGTACTTCTTTCGCTCGCCCCATTTCTTCTGCCGACCCCCGCGGAACTCCTTTTCGTCGGCCACGACCACGAGGTCGCCTTCCCGGTTTCTGTACTCCTGCCGGACGACCTCGATGACGGCCCGACCTCCGGTGAAAGAGCTCCGCTTCTCGACGAAGTCCTGGCGAAAGCGCCGGGCTGATAGCCGGTCGCCGGGATGGATGGGCCGGAGCCAGTGGATGGTCTCGCCGACGTACCAGGAGTGGATGCCGCTGAGGGGGTCCCGGGCCCTGGCCCGGTCTTCCTCGCTCCACTCCCTGGCCTCGGGGTTGCCGGTGCTTCTATAGAACAGGGGAGGGGTGATCATGCTCGCCCATCGGGTGTCGACGGCGTAGGTCGGGTCACAATACAGGGGATTGTCGTCGCCCGTGCCGTGAGCGAAGTGCCGGATCGCGTCGACGGTGACGAACTCGTTGAAGGGGGCGTGGACCTTCATGGGAACGCCGATGCGGCTGCGGGCGAGGGCCAGCATCTCGTCGGTGATGACCCGTTCCTCTTCGTGACCGGCGACCTCTTGCTTCATGGCTCCCCCGTAATGCGGCCTTATCCGTTCGCCTAGACGCCAAGCTCTCGCAGAGCGCCTTCCACGGCCCGCTCTTCGATGATGACGGCCCCCTCTCCCATCAGCTCCAGCACCCGCTCCCGAGACAACCCCAGCAGGCCCTGGAGGACGGGGACGGTGTGCTCTCCCAGGAGGGGGGCGTGGCCCCGGGCCCCGGAATCCGACCCCGCGAACTTGAAGGGCGAGTTGAGCACCCGCACGGGCCCGAGGACCGGGTCGGCGACCTCCGTCAGCAGGCCCCGCTCCTCCGTTCTCGGGTCTTCCAGGACGTCGGGAACGGAGAGCACCTCGCTGCCCACCACCCCTCCTACGTCCGTGAACGCATGGACGGCGGCCTTCGCCGACGGGAAGGTCATCACCCAGTCTTCGATTACCCCGTCCACTTCCTCCCAGCGGAGCTCCCTGTCTCTCGGGGCCAGGAAGCGGGGGTCGGAGGCCAGCTCGGGCTTTCCCATGACCTTCGTCAGGTTTTCCCAACCCTGCTGGGTAACGGCGGCCAGCGTAATGTACCCGTCCACAGCCTTGTAGATGCCATGCACGTTGACCACGGGCCGGTTCTTCTTCGGCAGCTCCTTCCCCCCGCTCAGGATACGATACTCGAAGGCCCACTCGTTCTGCCAGATGAGGGAATCGACCAGGGAGAGGTCTATGTACTCTCCCCTCCGTGTGACGGCCCGCTTGTACAGGGCCGCGCAGATGGCCCCGAAAGCGTGGGCCCCTCCTACGGTGTCGCCCACGGCGGTCCCCACCAGTCTCGGGCGGCCTCCGATGTCCCCATTCAGGTGGGCCACGCCGCTCATGGCCTGGGCCGTGTGATCGGCGGCGGGCCGGTGGACGTAGCGTCCCTCCTGCCC
>JAAXHX010000275.1 GCA_012270635.1 Dehalococcoidia bacterium
TCGGGCGCTCGGGAGCGGACCTCCTCATCGCCGCGACTGCACTGGAACACGGCCTCACGGTGCTCACTCGCAATATCCGGCGCTTTGAGCCCACGGGAGTCCCGGTGTCAAACCCTTTCGAGTGAGGGACTTCCCCCTTCACTCTCACCAATATCCCCCCATCGAGTCCCTTGGCTTATGTCCTACCGGTCCCGGATTGACGCCCGAGCCCCGGCGTGTAGGGCCTGAAGCGTCTGCCCTCCATCTTCTCGATGTCCGGGCCCCTACCGGAACCCCGGCATAACCTCCCGGGCAAACCTCTCCGCCTGCGCCAGTCCCTCTTCCGGCGGGCAGGCCACGTTCATCACGAACTCCGTCACCCCGACGTCGATGAACTCCTGCAGCATCTCCAGTATCCGCTCCGGCGTCCCCAGCAGATGGGGCGCATCGGCGGGGATGTGCGTATCCCTGGCATATCTCCGGGTGTACACCCCCGAGGCTATCTCCGCCGACTCCTCCGCACTCCCCGCGAAACACAGGAACAGGTGCATCGCCCTCGTCATCGCCGAGTCCCCCCGCCCCGACTCCCGCGCCTGCTCTTCCGCCCGCTCGAACATGGCTTTCGCCTCGGTGGGGGTCTTGCTCACCGGGATCAGGGAGTCGGCGAACTTCCCCGCCCTCCGGACCACCGACGCCGCTCCCCCTCCCACGTGGACCGGCGGGTGCGGCTTCTGGACGGGCTTGGGAACGAGACTATAGTCATCCATGTGAAAATGCTTCCCGTGAAAGGTCACCGACTCCTCCGTCCACAGCCTCTTCATCACCTCCAGCGCCTCGTCCGACCGGCTCGCCCTCTTCCGAACGTCGCCCCCGTATGCCCCGAAGTCCGGGGTATCCTCCCCCACCCCGACCCCCAACACCGCCCTGCCCCCGGACAGGACGTCCAGGCTCGCCACCGTCTGCGCCACCAGCACGGGATTCCTCAACGGCAGTAGCAGCACCGACGTGCCCACCGCCAGCCTGCTGGTATGCGCCGCCATGAACGACAGCGCCGTGAAGCACTCCAGGGCCGGCGCCCCCGACGAGATGTTTTCCGTCACCCACAGTGAGTCGAACCCCAGCTCCTCCACCCCGCGTGCGTACGCCGGCAGGTCGGTGAAGTCATCCCGCTCCGAATACGTGACTCCGAACTTGATGTCAGCCATGTGATTTGCCTCCGCTATTTGAAATGTGGCATTATCTCCCGCGCCACCCTATCTACCGTCGCCGGGACCTCGTCCGCCGGGCACACCGGGTCCAGGATCACGTGCGTGGCCCCGACCGCCTCGTACTCCTTCAGCACCCCTATGCACTCCTCCACGGAACCCAGGATGCCGTTCACGCCGGCGTGGATGTGGTTCACAGGATACGTGTACCGGGCCTCCAGCGTCGACTTGGCCACCTCCAGCGCATCCTCCGCCGTCTCCCCAAAGTTAACGTACAGGTAGATTCCGTTCGTAAACTCCCTCGACTCCCGCCCCCACTCCCTGCGGTACCCTTCTATCTTCCGGTACATCTCCGCCGTCTCCGCGGGCGGCGTGTGCGCCGGTATGAACCCGTGCCCCCACCGCCCCGCCCTGCGAAGCACCGCGGGCGCATCCCCGCCGACCCAGATGGGCGGATGGGGCCGCTGGTAGGGCCTCGCCCCCAGGGCGTAGTCCGAGAACTGGGAGAACTGCCCGTCGTAGGAGATGGGTTTGCCCGTCCACAGGCCCGTCATTATCTCCAGGGTCTCGTCGCATCTCTTCCCCCGTTCGCTGAGGGGCGTCCCGTAGGCCCTGTAGCCCTCCCCCGCGTTTCCCCCCGCCCCGACCCCGAGAATGAATCGCCCCTCCGAGAGA
>JAAXHX010000276.1:0-2077 GCA_012270635.1 Dehalococcoidia bacterium
GGCACGAAAGCCGTCCTCTCCGAAATGAAGCGCCACGGAAACGGCTCCATTGTCAATCTCTCCTCTTCCTATGCCCTTACTGCCACCCCCCACTCCGCCGCCTACGGAGCTTCCAAGACCGCCGTCAAACTCTTCACCAGGTCCACCGCCATCCAGAACGCTCATCTCGGCGTTAGGGCCAACTCCGTCTGCCCGGGCCCCATCAACGCCCCCCTCATCCAGGAATACCTGGAACAACCCGAACTGCTGAAGACCATCGTGTCCCGGGTCCCAGTGGGCAGGCTCGGCGAGCCCGAGGAAGTGGCCAGCGCCATCCTCTTCCTCGCCTCCGACGAATCTTCCTTTGTCACAGGCTCCGAGGTCGTCATAGACGGCGGCATCACCGCCCAGTAGCCCCGACCCGAAATAATCCCCGTCGGCAGGGCGGCACGACAAAGACAATTTCCCCGAATGGTGTATAGTTCGGCATGGACAAATGGACTTCAGCAGCGAGTGGCTAAAATGAGACTTGAAGGGAAAGTCGCCCTGATATCCGGCGGGGCCCGAGGCATCGGCGCCGCCGTCGCCCGGCGCTTCGCCAACGAAGGCGCATCCACCGTCATCGGTGACGTCCTCCTCGAAGAGGGCCGACTACTGGCCAATGAGATTCAGCAGTCCGGCGGCGAGGCCGTCTTCATCCCCCTGGAGGTCACCTCCGAGTCGGCGTGGAGCGACGCCGTGGCCCTCGCCATCGAGCGTTACGGCAAGTTGGACATCCTCGTCAATAACGCCGGCGTCATCAAGCGGGACCGCATAGAGGACGAGACCCCGGACCTCTGGGACCGTACCATGGAGATCAATGCCAAGGGCGTCTTCCTCGGCACCAGGGCCGTCCTCCCCGAGATGAAGAGCCACGGCAACGGGTCCATAGTGAACCTGTCGTCGACGGCCGGTCTGGTCGCAGGCCCCAACACCGCAGTCTACGGCGCCTCCAAGGCCGCCGTCAGGCTCTTCACCAAGTCCACCGCCATTCAGAACGCCAAGCTCGGGGTTCGGGCCAACTCCGTCCATCCCGGTCCCATAAACGCCCCCATGATGCAGGAGATCATCGACGTACCCGACATGTACGAACGGCACATGGACCGGGTGCCGATGGGCCGCCTGGGCGAGCCCGATGAGGTCGCCAACGCCATCCTGTTCCTCGCCTCCGATGAGTCTTCCTTCGTGACCGGCTCTGAGCTGGTCGTCGACGGTGGCGTTACCGCCCAGTAGCCCCCACCGGTTAAAATATCAACATGTCCAACCGACGCACCACCAAGCTCGTCTCCGTGGACGGTGTCTCCATTGGCGGGGGCAGCCCCATCGTCGTCCAGTCCATGACCGATACGGACACCGCCGACGTCGACGCCACCGTATCCCAGGTCAAGCTCCTCTCCGACGCCGGGTCCGAGCTGGTTCGCGTCACCGTCAACAACGATGCCGCCGCCGAGGCTGTGCCCTGCATCCGAGAGCGGCTGGACGATATCGGATGCACCGTACCTCTCATCGGTGACTTCCACTTCATCGGCCACCGCCTCCTCCGCACCCATCCCGACTGCGCCCGAACCCTGGCCAAGTTCAGGATTAACCCTGGCAACGTAGGCCGCGGGCCCCGTCACGATGACAACTTCAGGGCCTTCATAGAAGTCGCCCGAGACCTCGACAAACCAGTGCGCATCGGCGTCAACGCCGGCAGCCTCGACCCCGACATCCTCGCCAGGAAGATGGACGATAACGCCCGCAGGCCCGACCCCCTCACCGGCGATGAGGTCGAGCGCGAATCTCTCGTCGAAAGCGCCATCTCCAGTGCCGCCGCCGCCGTCGACCTCGGCCTCCCTGAGGACCGCATCATCATCTCATGCAAGGTCTCCCGGCTCACCCAGATGGTCGAGGCCTATCGTGAGATATCCCGCCAGTGCGATTTCCCTCTCCACCTAGGCCTCACCGAGGCGGGGATGGGGACCAAGGGCATCGTGGCCACCACCTCCGCCCTCTCCATCCTCCTCTACGAGGGCATCGGCGACACTATCCGCTCCAGCCTCACCCCCGAGCCCGGCGG
>JAAXHX010000276.1:2107-3853 GCA_012270635.1 Dehalococcoidia bacterium
TCGCCGTTATGGGCTGCGTGGTCAACGGCCCCGGAGAGTCCCGCGTCGCCGATATCGGCATATCCCTCCCCGGCACCGGCGAGTCCCCCCGTGCCCCGGTATTCGTCGACGGCAAACGCCGCAAGTTCCTCGAAGGCCCCACCATCGCCGACGACTTCGTCGAGATGGTCGAAGACTACGTCGAGACCCGCTGGGGCCCCGACTCCCTCAATTAACCTCCCCGCCCCAACTCGATCAGACTTTCCCACAGCTGTCCTTCCTGCGAAAGCACCCGGGGAAGGGAGGGGCCGCTCGTGCTGAGCCCCTAGTTTATCCTGAGCCTGTCGAAGGGAAGTATGAGCGGGAGGGGTTCCCCTTCCCTCCGTCATTCCGGCCCCCGAGCCGGAATCCATCCCCTCCCCAGTATCACCCCGCTGCCTCACGAGGAATCCATGACCAACCTCCAACCACCTACGCTGGGTATCCACCCCGCGGGTCCCCGATCACCCGCCTATCGATAATGAATTAACCGGCCTATTCCTCTTGCAATGAAATATCACTATTGATATCATAAACACGTGGCACGCCTGACCTCAATCCTTCCAGGATTGAGGAACAACCCAAAGAATGTTCGCTTTACCGACCTCGTCAAAATCTGCAACGAGTATTTCGGCCCTCCGAGACAAACGGGTACCAGCCATCGCATATACAGGACTCCGTGGCCCGGCGACCCCCGCGTGAATATCCAAAACGACAAGGGGATGGCGAAGGCCTATCAAGTGCGGCAAGTCTTGAAGGCCGTTGAGAAGCTGGAGGCAACGGATGACTGATCGTTATACCTACAGGGTGACGTGGTCACAAGAAGACGAATCGCACGTGGGACTCTGCGCGGAGTTTCCGTCTCTAAGCTGGGTTGCCCTCGGCCCCGAGCAGGCCTTCCTGGGCATTTGCAGCCTCGTGCGTGAAGTCCTGGCGGACATGGAGCAGACCGGGGAATCTCCCCCCGAGCCCTTGGCAGACCGGCTTTACAGCGGCAAGTTCCTGGTGCGCGTTCCACCCGAAGTCCATCGCGGCCTCGCCCTACGCGCCGCCGAGCAGGGCGTAAGCCTGAACCGGCTGGTCAATGCGCGGCTATCGGCGAGCATTCGGGCTGATTCGAGTCCCTAACCTCCCCTCCCCAAGACCTCTTTCACCACGTCTGGGAAGTCCGACACCAGCCCATCCACCCCCAACCCCAGGACCGCACTGACGCCCGCCGCGTCCTCCATCCCCCACCCGAACACCATCCTCCCCGATCCCTGCACCCTCTTCACCAGCCCCTCGCTTATGTGAGGCGCCCTCACCCCGATGACCTCGCACCCCAGCTCCCTCAAAACACTCTCCGGGTCCGGGGGCGGAGCATCCGTTATCAACCCCAACCTCAACCCGGATCCCTGCTCCCTCACCCCTCTCAAAAGCTCTGCGTCGAAGGAGCAAATCCCTGTCTTCCCCTCCTCTCCTGAACTTCTGACAATATCCAGCAGGCGTCCCAGTGTTCGCACTTCTTTAAGCTCCAGCGCCACCCCGACCTCGCCCCGACACAGGTCCAATGCTTCCTCCAGCGTCGGCGCCGTACACCCTCCTCCCACGTCAAGGCCCATCGCCTCGCCCAAGGTCAGTTCGCAAATGGCTCGGCCCTGAACGGTCCAATCGTGGGCCAGGATAAAGCCCTCGTCCCCCGTCTCCTGGACGTCCACCTCCACCGCATCGACCCCCAGGCTTATCGCC
>JAAXHX010000277.1:0-1661 GCA_012270635.1 Dehalococcoidia bacterium
ATGGATTTCGTCTCCCGGGCGATGGCCGCGAGGGGAATGAAGGGCGAGTTGTAGTAATGGGTGGACCAGACACCGTCGAAGCCCGCGGCCTCGGCCCGCACCGCCGCGCCGACCTGGGCATCCATACCGGCGTCGATGTCCAGGCCCAAGTAGTATTTCACTGTCGGCTACCGTCTTATGTCCAGTGCAAGTCTCTTCACGGACTTCCGGGATGCGTCAGTTCGCGAACACCTCGAACAACCGCTTCTCGTATTCGTCGTGCACTTCTTGCGGGATGAAGTTGCTCGGGGGTTCCAGGTCGACCGCGTCGCAGAGCTCCTCGAACTCGGCGACTCTGGCCCGGGCCTCGTCCGCCGTGCCGACCACCACGAAGGTATCGACCATCTCGTCGGGGATTGGTTCCAGCACCTCGGGCCCGAAGCCTTGCAGCTTCACGAAGGCATCCCTGATCTTCTCCGTCTCCTCCTCGTACCCGTGCCAGGTGACCAGGGGCTGGTAGGTCCGTATGGTCGTGTAGAAGCCGGGCGTGCCCCTCGCGTCCCGGTAGCCCTGCTTCTTGTCTTTGGTTATGGCCACGGTAACCGACGCCCGGATCTCGATGTCCTTCCGCTCCCTGCCGGACCGGCCCAGGCCCTTGGCCACGTTGGGGAGCACCACGTCCTTTACCCACTGGAGGGACCACATCGGGAAGCCCAAGACCCCGTCGGCCACGTCTCCGGCGGCCCGCAGCATCCCCTCTCTTACCGCGGCCATGTAGATCGGAATGTGGCCGTTGATGGGTTTGTGCGGCCCCTCCCAGCCCCGCATGTCGATGTCGTAATACTCCCCCTGGAACCGAACGGGCTCCCCTGCTGACACGCCGTCTATGATCGCCCGGATGGCCCGGACGCACTCCCTGAGGTGAGTGGCCGGCCTGCCGTAGTTCGGCACCCCGTGCCACATCTCGTTGAGCCGCCTCACCCCCGACCCGAGTCCCAGGATGAACCGCCCGTTGGTTATGGCGTCCAGATCCAGGGATGTGATCACGCTCTCCAGGGGGCTGCGCGTGAAACCGTAGGCAATGCTGGACCCGAGTCTGATGCTGTTCGTGTGGGGCGCCACCGCTGCCAGGGGCACGAAGGGAGATGTGAACAGCTCGTTGGACCAGGCTGAGTCGAAGCCGGCGTCCTCGATTTTTCGCGCTTTCGCTATGAGGACCTCCGGGTCCATGCTGTCGCCCAGCGAATATCCGTACCTGCCCATGTGGCGCTCCTCCTTGGTCTCTCGGCGCTCTCCCGACCATCGGGTAATATACAGGCCGGTTCCCAAGCGTGGCAAACGCGCTACAATGTACGCAGGCTGGCGGACCGAACTATGGAGGTCGACATGAAAATTAGCCCAACCCGACTGGGACACCTGGTGCTAAGGGTCCGAAACGTCAAGCGGTCCGAGGAATTCTACGGCGGAATACTGGGGCTGGAAGTCAAGGGGCGGATAGAGGACAAGATGGTGTTCTTCAGGAGCAATCCGGAGATCGACCACGACCTGGCAGTGATGGGAGTCGGCGAAGAAGCCCCGGGCCCCGATGCCAAGGGTGTTGGCCTGTACCACTTCGCCTATGAGCTCGGCTCTTTTCAAGAGCTGCAGGACGCCTACCGGGTAGTCGTCGACAACGGAGTCAC
>JAAXHX010000277.1:1700-8628 GCA_012270635.1 Dehalococcoidia bacterium
CCCCTGTGCTATAATCGCCTACGATTTCACTCTCCGGCACATGGATTCATCTCCGCGCGGCGCCGGGCACGATCCTTACTTGCAGCCCATCCCTGGAGGGACAATGAAGACCGCATTAGCCCAGGAACAGTTTGTAAAAACCCACCCGAAGTCCCAGGCGCTGGCCGAACGGGCCCGAGGGCTATTCCCCGACGGGGTGACCCACGATGGCCGCATTTCCGCTCCCTTCCCCGTGTATATCGACAGGCTGGAAGGCGCCAGGAAATGGTGCGTCGACGGTTACGAATACATCTGCTACGCCACGGGGCACGGCGCCATGATCCTGGGCCACAGTCACCCCGAGGTGGTGGAGGCAGTTCAGCGCCAGATAGCCCGGGGCAGTCACGGCAGCGGTTCCACACCGCAGGAGATAGAGTTGGCCGAGCTGATCCTCAAGCTGTTTCCCTCCGCCGAGAAGCTGCGTTTCACCAACTCGGGCACCGAGGCCAACATGATGGCCGTGCGCCTGGCCCGGGCGGCGACGGGAAGGCCCAAGCTGGCCAAGCTGCAGGGCAACTTCCACGGCTGGGCCGACGCCCTCTATGCGGGCATCGACCCGCCCTTCGAGATGCCCAGCGCGGGCCTGCCTCCCGGCGTCCACGAAAGCGTGATAACCCTTCCAACCAACGACGTCCAGGCCCTGGAAAACGCCCTCTCCGGCAGAGACGTGGCCGCCCTCATCATCGAGGGCGCGGGGGCGCACATGGGCTCCATCCCCACCTCCGCCGAGTATGCCCACGCCGCCCGCGAGCTGTGCACCAAGTACGGCACCGTCTTCATCATCGATGAGGTGGTCAGCGGTTTCAGATGGGCGCCCGGCGGCTGGCAGGAGACCATCGGCGTCAAGCCCGACATCTCCACCATGGCCAAGATCCTGATGGGCGCCATGCCCGGCGGCTGTGTAGCCGGCAAGGAAGAGCTCCTCAACGTCATACAGCACACCGGCGATCCCGTGCGGGACAGGGCCAAGAGAATGCCCCACCCCGGCACCTTCAACGCCAACCCCGTCTCCCTGGCCGCGGGCATCGCCTGCCTGAAGATAATCGCCACCGGCGAGCCCCACCGCCTGGCCAACGCCGCCGCCGAGACCCTGCGCCAGCAGATGCACGCGGCCATTCAGGAGCGCGGCATCTCCGGCTTCTGCTACGGCGACGCCTCCATGTTCCACGTCTACCTGGGGGACACGGACTCCGACCCAACCCCCTACTCCAAGCTCCCCGCCGCCACCCCCGAGACCCTCTTCAGGGGCGGCAACGCCGCCGCCACCGGCAACCTCAGGAAGCAGATGCTCTACAACGGGGTCGACTGCTGGCTCCGCATCGGGATCTGCTCCATGGCCCACGACGACGAGGTCATAGAGAAGACGATGGACGCCTTCAACAAGGGGCTCGACGGGATCCTCGAGGACGGGGTGGCCCCTCTGCGCTCCTGATTCACTTCAACCCTTCCGTGAGCGATAACAGGCGGGGCTTGCCCAGGCAAGCCCCGCCTGTTCAATTTCTCGGTTTGGGGAGAGGGGCCTTCGTCTAACGTTTCACCACGACCCGCTCCGCCCCGGGCCCCGAGGTGAGAACCTCGCAGCCGTCCTCCGTAACCGCGATGCTCTCACTGGCCCCTATCACGAATCTGGCGGGTATGCGGAAGGAATGGGGCGTGTGAAACGTCATCCCCGGTTCGAGCGTTCGATGGTTGCCCTCGGCGATGTACATGGGGCCGTCGGTCCAGGTCGGGGGGAAGCCGAGACCTATGGAATAGCCGAAGTGCCCGGACCTGAATATCTCGTCGTCCACGTCCTTTACGCCGCGCTTTACCTCCACCGCGACCTCGTGGGCGGTGCGTCCTGCCCGGATGTTGGAGTAGAGCAGCTCCAGCGTTGCCCGGTTCGCTTCGATAATGCGTTTTGCGGTACCGCTAGGCTCTCCGAGGACTACGGTGCGCATCAACGGGGCGGTGTAGCGGTGCCAGCACCCCCCGAACTCCAGCAGCACGTGGTCCCCCGACCCGATATCCGCTCTCTTGAAGGTCGTGTGGAACCACCCGGACCTGTGCCCCGAGCTTGTTATCGGGTCTATGGAGAAGGGTTCCGACCCAAGGTCGATCATCGTCTTGGCGGCGATGGCCGAAAGGTGGTTATCGGTCACGCCGGGTTCCGTCGCCTCGATCGCCGCCGCCATCCCCACCGACGTTATCTCCGCCGCCTTTCTCATGTGGGCAAGCTCGGCCTCCGACTTCGTAACCCGAATATCGAACATCAACATCGTGGCATCCACGAAACGGGCGTTGGGGAGCATCTCCTTCAGTCGCAGGTAAGCGCGGGCGTCCAGCGGCCCGCGAAGCCCCATCTCGATGCTCCCAAGCTGGACCCCGATGCTCCGTCCGCCGAAGCCGCGGTCCGCCAGCAGCTGCGCCAGCTGCGTCGGCGCAACGTCCGCCCCCACCCACGAAAAGGTGACGATGTCCGTAACGTAGCCCTGCAGCGCCGCCAGCGCACCCTCTATCTCCCCAACCTGCATGAAGGGCTCGCCGTCCCGGGGCACGACGAGGCAGGCGTAGGCCTCGGGCCACAGGCTCTGGTACCCGCTCAGGTAGCAGTTGTCCACGATAGCATGGACCAGCAGCACGTCGATCCCCACCTGGTCCATCGCCCTTCGCGTTCTGTCCAACCGCGCCCGGTACTCGGACTCGGGGAAGCTCCACTCCCGGGGCACGGGCTCTTTCAGGCATTCCTCTAGGTAGTCGACCATACGATTCTCCTATAGTACATGGACATGTCGGAAGTCGGGGCCCGTATCACTGCCCCCCCTAATGCCCTGCGCCCAGGTCGGACTCCCATCGGCCGCGCCAATGGGGCCTCCAATCGTAGCGCTTTGGGAACTCTCGGGGTGCGATGCCCGTGTCCAGAATCTCCATGCCCACGGGGCGGAGCGTCACCTTCTCCGGGGTCGTGGCGGCGAAGCTGCCGTCGCCCATGGGGCATACCGATACGGCGACCAGCAGGTCGATCTCCGCATAGAAGGCAACGTAGTCTCCCGCGCGGGCCTCGGTTGCCGTGATCTCCATCTTCCCCGTTTCATCGTCGATTCGGCACGGCATACAGACGCAAAGGTTGTCCTGGATGTTTTCTTCGCCCAATCCAAAGGGCTCGATGGCCTGGAGGAAGTTCAGGTGGCAAGAGTTGAGCCCCTTCCTACCGGACCGCATCTCCAGAAATTCGGAGGTGCAGTGGGAGCCCAAGACCAGGTGGTTGTGCCATCCTTCCCGGCTTTCGACGGTGTCCTCGATGCACGTGGCCATGGGCCTGAAGTACGGCACATCGGACCAGAGCCTGGTATTCTCGCCTATGAACCATCCCTCGATCAGAAAGCTGTGCTCGGGCCTGAATATCTCCTTGGGGTCATGGAGGTTCCAGAGCGCGACGTCGACCACCTGGGGCCCCGTCTCCTGGATGATGCGGAAGAGCTGGCCCTTTCTCACCTGAAAGCCCCTCCCGTTGTTCGGAGGGATGACGGACCTTTGAGCCAGGACGTAGTCGGGCTTTGCGTTGCGGACTTCGTCGTAGAAGGCGGGATCGAGAGCGTATTGAGGCAGCAGGCCCTTGGATGGGACTATGGTCACTTCCATGCCCGATTCTTCCTCCAGGACACGTTCTGCAAAAGTCTCATAGCGGGTGGTATTTCGGGAAATCCTACCACAGGCCGACCAATGACAGGGTCTTGCCGCCGGTCCAGGGAGGCAGCGGGTTGTTGGTGATATAATTGCCGGGATGGGGATACTCTGATTTTGCAAAATCGAGTGTCCCTGACTCCCACCGGAAGGGTGTCTTGTACCAGCCGTGTCCAAAGGCTACTTGAGCAGAGTAGGACTCAGAGTTATGAAGCACAATATCAACCTGAAACCGTTCTTAGTGGCTCTCTTCATGTTCAGCGTCTTGTTGGCAGCAACTAACGGCGCCGTCTTCGCTTATCCACCTGAAACACCGAGTCAGACTCTGCCCGAGATGCCGCCGCCAGAAATCGACGATTCCATCAGTGCAGCGGAGCTAGAAGACCTCCAGACTGTCGCCGACCAAAAGGGGATTTCTCTCCAGACCGCTATCGACCGGTATGCCTGGAACGACAACTTTGCTCTGGCGGTTACGAAAATCCGAGAAGCGTTTCCCGCAGCTTTCGCCAGGGCGGAGATCGTAGATGCTGGTCATGCGTGGGTCGGTTTCGCAGGCAGCGCCCCGGAGGGAGCGCTCGCCTTCATAGATACCTTTAGCAGTAGCTACGGCAACATTTCAGTCGAAGTGCGCACCAACCTGGGCTTCACCGAGGCGGAACTCCAAAGGGCGATTGAAGCGGCCCACTACGCAGTGTTAAATGCGGATGGAGTGAGCGACGCCTCCACCTCTTTCGACTTCGCGACACGTCAGATAACGACGAGCGTTGTGCTGGAGAGCACACCCTCCAACTCCGTTCTTAGCGATCTCCAGGCCATCGCAGCGAAGAACCTCATCGATGCGACCAGGACGGACATTCTAAACAGTATCATGTCCTCCGTGGCCCACTCGGCTCACCAGATTCTAGGCGGTGACGAAAGCAGCACTGAGCATCTTGGTGGTGAAGTGTTTGGTTGCACATCGGGATTCGCGACGAAGACAACGGGTTTGGTGAGAGGCATCTCTACAGCCGGACACTGCAGCAACTCTATAACTGATGACGGTTCGATTTGACCTTCAAGGCAGAGCATAAGGGCATTTATGGCGACTTCCAGTGGCACACGGGCACCCAGAACGCACCTGACGACTTCTACTCGGGCAACGATTCGTCGACCGAAGTAAACAGGCGTGATCTCGTTTTCGTCGCATCTCCAACCTTAGGGCAGACGCTTTGCCGAAACGGTGGGGTGAGCCATAAGAACTGCCAAGACGTGCGGAAGCTTGATGTCTGTGTTGGAGATTTCTGCAATCTCGTGCAGATGGAGGAGCATCTGTCTATGGGTGGTGACAGCGGCGGACCTGTGTTTTGGAACTACACAGCTTACGGTATTCATAAGGGATGGATGTATGACCCCATCTGGCCGTTTGACCGGGAAATTTTCTCCCGAGCCGATCTCATTGACGAAGCTCTAGGCATATCCATAGCTACCAACTGAATATTGGAAGACTCCGGCGGATGGCCATAAATGGCACGTTGGCCCTTGCACCTGGTCCCATGACAAGGATAGCTTGTGACTGTTAGTTCCAGTTCAAGAGGGTCCCTGATTGTTGCCGTAGTATTGACTGCACTGTTGGTTTTCGTGGCCTGTTTCCTGGTGTGGTCGTACCTCGGCGGGGGCGCTTGGCGCAACGAAGTGAGTGTTCGGACGGCGGAGTTGCGTTACCCGGACAGGACGGACAGGCTCACACTCTGGGTCGCCTCTTGCAACGGGGCCCCAAGAGTGTCATTGCATGAGACGGACGTCGACGTACAGGTCAAGGTGGTTGCCTTCTCCACTCCCTTGCGGGGTGGAGAAGATTGCCAAGATAGCGTTGATGTCAGCCTTCGAGAGCCACTGGGCGATCGTGTCGTCGTCGACAGGCATACCGGGCAATCGGTGAACGTCAGTATGGGTAGATGAATCCCATCCAGTCCCCCCACCTCTTCCTCCTCATAGCGCTCCCAGCAACCCCCGAAGGTCCCGGAACTCGTAATCGGGCTTCGCCGTGCCCCTGGGCGCCTCCCCCTTGCGGTTTATCCAGGCCATTTTGAAACCGAGGCCCGTGGCCGGCACGACGTCGTGGTAGTAGCTCTGCGCCACGTGCAGGACTACGTCCTTGGAAACTCCCAGGGTTTCCAGCATCCGGTCCCAATGGCCGCGCGCGGGCTTGTATGAGCCGACCGCCTGGGCCGTGATCACTTCGTCGAACTCGACGCCAATGGTCTCTATGGACTGGCGTATGAGATTCTCGTCGGTGTTGGAGAGGATGACCAGCTTGTAGCCCCGATTTTTCATTTCGGTCAGGGCCTCCGTCGTGTCCGAAAACTTGGGCCACGCGCCCAGGGTGTCACCGAACACCCCCGCTTCTTCCTCGCTGACCTCAACCCCGAAATGCCTGAACGCCTCCCGCACCCCTATCCGCATCACCTCGACATACCTGCGACCGCTTCCCTCCTGTATCGAAGGCTCTATCTCGGCATACCTCTTGTGCACCTCGTTCGCGCTGAGGGACAGCCCCCTCTTTTCGATAACGCTCGCCAATGCGGCCTGCATCCCGCCCTCCCAGTCGATGAGCGTCCCGTAGCAATCGAATGTCAGGACTTCGTATCGTGCCATTGGGTCCCCTTTCCAAAGTGACTCCCCCCGATTATAGGCGAAGCCCGGCGCCCTGGACATGCGTTGACACCCGATGCCCCCGATGGTGTAATGCCTCCATCAGTCCCGGACCCTGGGAACGGAGGTGTGAGGCTATGAAAAACGGGTATCGCGTCATCGACGGCGACGGCCACATGCAGGAGCCGATGGACATCTGGTCCTCTTACACAGAGCCTGCCTACCGGGACCGGGTCCCCAAGGTGAACGGCCACATGGGCCGCATAATCTTCGGGTACGACCCGTGCGAGGCCTTCCCCGAAGGACACAAGATCATCTACGAGGACTCCGTGTTCTCCGACATGGAGGAGCGCTACGGGGACGCCTACCGCTCCTGGTGGAGCCTCGACACCCGGCTGGTCCACCTGGACGAGGAGGGGGTCGACATCCAGGTGTGCTTCCCGTCCAACGGCGCCGTCGCCACCGCACCCGACATCGCCGACTTCCACCTCCAGGCCGCCCTGTGCCGCGCCTACAACCGGTGGTGCGAGGACTTCTGCCGCCCCTCCGAGGGCCGGGTGCAGTACATAGCCCAGATTACCCTCAAGGACATCGA
>JAAXHX010000278.1 GCA_012270635.1 Dehalococcoidia bacterium
CCTAGTTTATCCTGAGCCTGTCGAAGGGAAGTATGAGCGGGGACCTCCCCCCTCAAACCGGGGCGCGCAAACGCCACCACCCCATCGACTGCTCGTAGGCGTAAGCCAGCCTGAAGATCGTCGGCTCCCCGAACGGCTTGCCCATGATCTGCATCCCCACCGGAAGCCCGAAGGAAAAGCCCGCCGGCACCGAGATCGCCGGTATCCCCGCTATGTTTGCCGGGATGGTGCAGATGTCGCTCAGGTACATCTGCACCGGGTCTTCCGTCTTGTCCCCCAGCGCGAAGGCCGGGGTCGGACAGGTGGGCGCGATCAGGGCGTCGTACCGCTCGAACGCATCCTCGAACTCTCCCCTGATTAGCGTTCTGACCTTCTGCGCCTTAAGGTAGTAGGCGTCGTAGTACCCCGAGGACAGGGCGTAAGTCCCGAGCATGATCCGCCGCTTCACCTCGGGCCCGAACCCGTGCTGCCGGGTCTTCTCCATCTCCTCCCACATGCTCGCCGCATCCTGCGCCGAGTACCCGTACTTCACCCCGTCGTACCGCGCCAGGTTCGCCGACGCCTCTGAGGGTGCAATGATGTAATACACCGCCAGGGCGTATTTCGTATGCGGCAGCGATACTTCCCGGTCCACTTCGGCGCCCAGGTCTTCCAGTTTCGCTATGGCCCGCTCCATCACTTCCACCACGTCTTCTCCGATCCCCTCCACAAAGTACTCCTTCGGCACGCCGATCTTCATTCCCCTTATATCAGGCGTCAGGGCTTGGGTGTAGTCGGGTGGCTGGAAGGGCACGGACGTCGAGTCCCGAGAATCGTGCCCCGCTATGGCGTTCATAACCAGGGCGCTGTCCGTCACGTCCTTGGTCACCGGCCCTATCTGGTCCAGGGAGCTGCCGAAGGCCACCAACCCGTACCTGCTCACCGCCCCGTAGGTCGGTTTCAGCCCCACCACCCCGCAGAAGGATGCCGGCTGCCGGATGCTCCCCCCCGTGTCCGAGCCCAGTGAGTACACCGCTTCCCCTGCCGACACCGCCGCCGTAGCCCCGCCGCTGCTCCCCCCCGGCACCCGACCCAGGTCCCACGGGTTGCGCGTCGTGAAGAACGCCGAGTTCTCCGTCGAAGACCCCATGGCAAACTCGTCCAGGTTCCCCTTCCCCACCAGCACCGCCCCCGACTCCCGCAGCCGTTCCGTCACGTGGGCATCATAGGGGGGAACGAAGTTCTCCAGCATCCTGGAGGAGCACGTGGTACGGATGCCGCTGGTGCAGATGTTGTCCTTCAGCATCATCGGCACCCCGTCCAACGGCCCCAGCCTCCCGGATGCCGACCTTTCGTCGGAGGCCCGGGCGTCGGCCAAAGCCCTCTCCCCCGTGACGCTCACGAAGGCTTTCACCTTCTCATCGACCTTCTCGATCCGCTCCAAGACCGCCTTCGTCAACTCCGTCGACGATATTTCACGCCGCGTTAGAAGCTCTGCGGTGTCGTGGAGGGTGAGGTCGTGGAGGGGTTGCTGAGGGCTCATGGCACGGGTCAGCCGAGCACCGGCTTAACCCTGAAATAGTCTTCGTCCCTGCGGGGAGCGTTGGCCAGCGCCTCCTGCGATGGCAGCGAGGGACGCTCTTCGTCGTCCCTAAAGACGCTGGAGAGGTCGATGGTATGGGAGGTCGGGGGAACGCCCTCGGTGTCCACCTCGCTGAGCACGTTAAACTGCTCCAGTATGTGAGACAGCTGCCCCCCGAAGGTCTCCAGGTCATCCTCGGTCATTCCGACCCGGGCCAACAGGGCTATGTGCTCTACTTCCTCTCGCTTCAGCGGCATGGCTCCCCCGGAGCCGCCATTATACCACCCCGCACTCTTCCCTCATTCCCGACCCCTCCATCCGTCATCCCCGACCTCGATCGGGAATCCATCCCCCGCCGGGGCCACTCATGCTGAGCCTCTCGAAGTATGAGCGGGGGGGGGTCGGGACCCGCTAAGGTGCGCGGGCATCGAGCCCTCCGCTCGACCCTTCGACGAAGCTCAGGGTGAGTGGTGTGAGAGGGAGTCGGGCCTGGGAGGGAAGAGGAACGGGTGGGGAGGCCGCTCGTGCTGAGGCCCTCGAAGTATGAGCGGGGTGGGGTCGGGGCCCGCTAAGGTGCGCGGGCATCGAGCCTTCCGCTCGACCCTTCG
>JAAXHX010000279.1:0-1942 GCA_012270635.1 Dehalococcoidia bacterium
GGCGAGAACCTGTACAGGAGGTGGAACAATGTACTTGAGTATCCGCCGCTAAGAGTTCCTGTGAGCGTGAGGGACTTGCCGCAGGCGTCGGCGAGGACTCCCGCCGCGATGCCCTGGGCCGACCCTCGCCCCTTGAACTCGTGAATCTCGTCCCCGACCAGCAGGTCGAAGAACCCTCTCATGTGATTCTTCACGTAGTCCGCCAGCGGGTAGCGCTTTGGGCCGGCGTTGTCGGCCTGCCAGAGTGGGGATCGGCACTCCGGGCAGACGTGCCGTCTGCGATTCAAGTCGGCGTCGGTGAGGGGCACCCCGTCCTTGTCCGTTATCTGGAGGGTGCAGGCGGGGCAGCAGGGGACCCGGAAGGGCTCGCCCGTCTCCTCGTCCCGCACCAGCCTGCCTCTGGAAGTCGCCCACCGCTGGATGACGGCTGCTTTCCAGCGGTAGGACAGCTTGGCTCGTTCTCTGGACATCACTGCGAAGAGGGGGCCTGAGCCGATGGAGTAGCGAAGGCGCTCCAGGTCGGTGATGGAGGTGACGATGACGGCCCTTGCCAGGGGCACCGTCTCCTCCACCTCCCGTTTCCACTTTCGCACCAAATGGGGAGGGCAAAGCACTAGAATCCTTTGGAAGCCCGCCATGTACGCGGCGGCTGCGCCTATAAGGGTTTTGCCTGTGCCCATTTCCCCAACGACGTTGGTGCCCTGGTGGGCTTCGAGGGAGAGGGCCGCTCCCTTGATGGCGTCGGCCTGCGCCCCCAGGGGCGTCCGAAGCAGGCGGGGCAGTTCGCCCCCGTTCTCCGAGGGCCGGTAGAGGGGCGGGTAGGACTCCACCACCCGCTGCGCAATCGCGTCCTTGTAGGTGTCGATAAAGTCTCCGAGGTTCATGTCGCGTCTCCTCTCGGTAGTCGTAGGAGGACGACGCCGGGAGCGGGACGCACCACGCCCCCGAGGGGACGCTTCTGCGCTGCCCGTTCCCGGGAACGTCCCCTGGTGTGTGATTGATCGATGCGAGGCCGCAGTCAGCGGTCCTCGTCGTGCAGCTCCGTGGGAGCCGTCTATGCGGCGTTGGCGAACCTCCCTTTTCCCCTGAACTCCTCGTAGCACCTACCCCGCAGGTGGTGGCTTCTGACTGGGGAAGAAACCGCCCTGCCGTAATCATCGATGTCTACCGATGCGGTCTGCATGGCCGGTTCGCCGGGTGCGATGGGCTGCCCGCACCGGCAGCAGGTCTCCAACGTCATGACGGTTTGCATCGTGCACTCCTCTCTTCCTTACATAGATGTTGCGTTGCGTCCGAAACGAGGCGAGGCCCCGCCGTCCCTTGAGAGGACGAAAGCGGGGTCTCGTGGTTGCGGCCTATCGTGGGCCGTCTACGCTGCGATCTCGACGATCTCACCGTCGCCCAGGTCCAGGGAGACCACCGTCGTGACCAGCCGCTCCCGGTAGACCTCCTTCTCCGGGCTGTCCTCGACCATCACCATCTCTTTCGAGGTCTTCCCCTNNGCCACCAGCATCGCCATGTGCCCCCGTCTGAGTGGCATCAGCGGACGGGTGCGGCTGTGCCTCGCGGGCCACAGCGTGTCGGTTATCGCCGTGCTGGTCCACAGCCCAGACCGCCTGGCCTCGGCAGCAGCAGAGACGGGATCGACCGTTCGGGTGGTGAAGAGGATGTCCCCCGCCGGGGTCGCCGTGGCTCTGAAGGGCGGGTAGCGGACATGTCCCAGCGGCTCAGGCTCTCCCTCCGACCACGCCCGGACCTGCTCCTCGGCGATGGCGTCGGGCACGGGGTCGGTCTTCCGGTAGCCAAGCAGGACGACCTGGTCGAACATCTCCCGCTCCGGCTGGAGGAATGCCCAACAGTTTAGGTTCCGGTAGTGGGTGGACAGGTAGCGGGCCGAGACTGCCAGCCGCTGGCGAGGCACGATGAACACCAGCAGGCCGCC
>JAAXHX010000279.1:2053-2229 GCA_012270635.1 Dehalococcoidia bacterium
GCGAGGCCGAAGGCCCCGTTGGCGATGGACGTTGCGAACAGGTCGGCGGCCAGGGTGTGGTCCAGCCTCTCCCGCGCCTCCTCAGCCCGGTCCCGGTGAAGCTCCACGCCGTAGGTCTCGACGGGGAGGTTGCCCCGGTGGCGCATCTCTCCCGCCAGTTGCGCCAGCGCGTCCCC
>JAAXHX010000280.1 GCA_012270635.1 Dehalococcoidia bacterium
CCCCCGACTCCGGCGTCGCGTCTTCCAAGGTGCACCCCATCCCCTCGAAAAGCTCCGCCGTCTCCCTGGCAACCGAAAGCGTTTCCGCGTCCACCACCCCGTATCCTAGGTCTGAACTCCAGGCAATCTTCAAACCCCTCACGTCCCCGTCCAGGGCTTCCAGGAAGTCCGGCGGCGTCGACCGGATTGCCAGGCTGTCCCGGGAGTCGTACCCCGATACCAGGTTCAGCATCAGGGCCGCATCCCGCACGCTGCGGGACATGGGCCCGCTATCGGAGAACAGCGCCCAGCCGTTGTCCTCGGTCGGGACCCGGCCGTGGGTCGGCTTGATTCCATACACTCCGCAGAAGGAGGCGGGTATCCTGATCGACCCACCGCCGTCGCTTCCCGTGGCCAGGGGGCACATGTACGCGGCCAGGGCCGCCCCCGACCCTCCGCTGGAACCGCCGCTGGTCCGGCTGGTGTCCCACGGGTTCCGGCAATGGTCTCCCAGGCGGTTCTCCGTGCTGGTGGACTCCCCGAATTCCGGAGTGTTGGTCTTGCCGAGGACTATGGCCCCCGCCTTCTTCAACCGCTCGACAATGATGGAGTCTTCGTCGGGCACCCGGTCCTTGAAGACCAGCGAACCGAACGTGGTCCTGATCCCCCTCGTGGCCTCCAGGTCTTTCACCGCTACGGGGATTCCGTGCAGGGGAGGGGCATCCGGCCCAACGGTCGCCTCCGCCTCCCGCGCCGAGGCCATTGCCTCGTCTCCGCACACCGTGAGGAATGCGTTGAGCTTAGGGTTCAGCGCCTCGATCCTGCGGAGGCAGGCCTCGGCGATTTCCACGGGGGAAACTTGCCGTCGGGCTATCAGGCCGGCCAGTTCGGCAGTGTCTTTCCTGGCAATATCGTTGGTCACCGGCTTCAGTCCTTCGGGTACGGTTCAGGCCCGAAAATCCTCACTCTGCTAACGGAGCGAGGATGATCGCGGGTGGTTGGTCGGCCCGATTATAGGAATCGCCCGACAACGCGGTCAAGGAAAATCTCCCCTCCACTCGGGCCGGTTTGTAACCCTTCCCGGCGGGGCACTATAATTGGCATTCGCCATGCACCACCCCAAGACCCGCGCCTCCATCTTCATAACCTGCCTGGTGGACCAGTTCTATCCACAGGTTGGCGAGGCGATGGTCAAGGTGCTCGGGGAGCAGGGCGTGAAGCTGGCGTTTCCCCAGGCGCAGACCTGCTGCGGCCAGCCCGCCTTCAACTCCGGCTTCCGGTCCCAGGCCCGCACCCTGGCCAAACGATTCATCTCCATCTTCGAAGGCGAGGACTTTGTAGTCGCACCGTCGGGGTCATGCGCATCCATGGTCCGGGTCTTCTACCCCGACCTCTTCAAGAACGACGCCGCAATGTTAGAAAGAGCACGCGGTCTCGGGGCGCGGGTGTACGAGTTTTCCGAGTTTCTGGTCAAGGTCCTCGGGGTTGAAGACGTGAATGGCCGTCATTTGGGCACGGTGGCCTATCACCCTTCATGCCACCTTCTCCGGGAGCTCGGGGTGCGGACCGAGCCCCAGCAACTCCTTCAAAACGTTCGAGGCATAGAGTTGAAGTACCTCCCCGACGCCGAGCAATGCTGCGGCTTCGGCGGCTCCTTCGCCGTAAAATATCCCCACATCTCTGGCTCGATCCTGCAGCGCAAGCTGGACTGCATCCGCAAGTCGGGGGCCGAGACTCTCGTCGCCAACGATGCCGGCTGCCTGATGCACATGGCCGGCGGTCTCAAGCGCCAGGGCATACCAGTGCGGGCCCGTCACATCGCAGAAATCCTCGCCTCCAGGGAATAGACGTGCCATCCGCATAAAACATGGAAATCAAGACCAGGGAGTTCAAAAAAGGGTCCCGACGCGCCATCCGGAACGTGCGCGTCCAGGAAGCGGCCCAGCGCGCCACCGGTAACCTTCTCCGGGAGCGTAACAACGCCGCAGCCGAGCTTCCCGAATGGGAGGAACTACGCACCCGCGCCCGGGAGATCAAACATCACACCCTGGAACGGCTCGACGACTACCTGGCCCTCTTCGCCGACTCCGTCGAAAAGGCCGGGGGGAAAGTGATATGGGCGAGCACCGCGCAGGAAGCCTCCGATTACGTCGTCTCCTTGGCCCGGGCCAGGGGCGTACGCACCGTCGTCAAGGGCAAGTCGATGGCGACGGAGGAGATAGACCTAAACCACCGGTTCGAGGATGCAGGGGTCGAGGCCATAGAAACCGACCTTGGCGAGTACATGATCCAGCTAGCCGGCGAGACCCCCTTTCATATCATCGCCCCAGCCATCCACAAGACCCGGCAGGACTTCGGCCAGCTCTTCTCCGAGCATCTGTCCATACCCTACGAAGAGGACCCTCAGCGCCTGACCCAAATCGCCCGCCACACGCTTCGGGAGAAATTCACCCAAGCTGACATGGGGGTTACGGGCGCCAACTTCGGGATTGCGGAGACGGGGACCATAGTCCTGGTGGAGAACGAGGGCAACCAACGCCTTTCGACGGCCCTGCCTCCAATTCACGTGTCCGTCATGGGCATGGAGAAGGTTATACCGACCCTCCATGATTTGTCCGTATTCTTGGCCCTTCTGCCCCGGAGCGCCACGGGTCAAAAGGCAAGCTCTTACGTGTCCCTCATCACCGGGCCCCGGACGCCGGGAGAGGTGGACGGCCCCGAGGAGTTTCACCTCGTCATACTGGACAATGGCCGCTCCCGCATCCTCGCCGACCCCACCATGCGCGAGTCCCTGTACTGCATCCGCTGCGCTGCGTGCCTGAATATATGCCCCGTCTACAACTCCGTCGGGGGGCATGCGTACGGGTGGGTCTATTCCGGGCCCATCGGCTCGATTATCACCCCCGAGCTCGTGGGGATCGGAGAGGCGAAGGACTTGCCCGCCGCCTCGACCCTCTGCGGGGCCTGCCGGGACGTCTGTCCAATCAAGATCAACATTCCTCACATGCTACTGAACCTTCGCCAAAAGGCGACCGAGCCTCCAACGGAGACTCCTGCCTCCTCCTCTATCAGATATCCTTTCATGGAAAAATGGGCGATGCGAGCCTGGGCAGCGAGCATGAGAAGCCATAGGGTCTATTCGTTTGCGAGTCGTGTCGCCCGTCTTGCCCAGAAGCCCATGGCAAGGAACGGGCAAATCAGATGGCTTCCACCGATCCTTCGGGGGTGGGCGGAGCACAGGGAGTTCCCGGCCCTCGCGCCCCGCACCTTCCGACAGATTTGGGATGAAAGGTTGTCCAAACATGTCGCCGACTAGCCGGGAAGGCTTCCTGGCAAACGTGCGGCGCAGCCTCGGCAGGCCCGGATTTACGGCGCCCGCCTCCAATGGAGGGCCCACCCCTCTCTCCCAGGACGCCACCATCCCTCAAACGAGCAACGCCGATCTCAAACGGTTGACGTTGCGCTTTGAGGAAGAGGTCAAAAAGGTGCACGGCATCGTGACCCAGGTGTCGGGGCGGGAGGGGTTGTCCGCGCTTCTGGGAGCGCTCATCGAGGAGAAGGGGATACGGAAGATAGTGAGGTGGGATACAACCGCTCTCGCCGCCATGGACCCTGCCCTGAACGACGCCGGGGCCGAGGTGGTTTCGATAAATCTCAATGAAAACGAAGACGCCCGACCCGACCTCAGGGCCGCGCTTGTCGGGGCGGACATGGGGTTGACTGAGATCGATTACGCCGTGGCCGACATTGGGTCCATAGTCCTGCGGGCTTCGGGACCGCAAAGCAGGCTGGCATCCGTCCTGCCCCCCATCCACGTAGCCATCGTAACCCCCGACAAAATCGTTGCGTCCCTGGCCCATCTCCTTCCCTTGCTCAACTCTTCCGGCGGCCTCCCGTCCGCCGTGTCCCTGGTCACGGGCCCATCACGCACCGCCGACATCGAGACCATCCGAACGGTCGGGATTCACGGGCCAATCGAGCTGCACGTGGTAATCATGGAAGAAAGTTGAACTCAGCCGCCCTTCACCTCAAGCAGCCTTCCGCCCGAGACCACGCTGATTTGACTAATGCGGGCCAAGTGGCTATATTGCCGCTAACAGCCCTTTCCTGCGGCCCGTTCCCATCAGTAATGAACCAATTATAAGGGGGGTGTATGCAAGTTCATAAGAAAAGTTTTGTGGTGTTGCTTGGCCTACTCGCCGTCCTGGCGATCGTGGGTATAGCCTGCGCGGGAGGGGATGACGAGCCTATCACCATAGGTGTCATCCAGTCTTTGACGGGACCGGGCGAGACCTATGGTAACGTCGCCCTGAACGGCATCCAACTGGCAGTAGACGAAGTTAACGAAGCAGGCGGAGTGTTGGGTCGGCAAATCGAGATTATTCCGGAAGACGGCAAGTGCAACGGAACCGACGCCCTTACCGCATACACGAAGCTGGTAGACGTAGACGAAGTGCCCATCATTCTGGGCCCTTCCTGCAGCGGTGAGATGCTGGGGTTCGCCGAGAGGGTTGACGGTGACGAGGTAGTGGTGTTCTCCGGTCTGACGTCAAACCCGGCGATATCGACGGCGGGAGACTACATCTTCCGGAACGTTTTCAGCGATGCGGATGTCGGAAAGCGCTTGGCCGAAGTCATCATCGACGAAGGGTTCAACGAAGTCAGCGTCATAGGCGAAGCAACAGACTACATCGAGGGCGTCCGAGCCGAATTCGTGAAGAACTACGAACCCCTGGGCGGGAGCGTCCAGACGGCGGAAAGGTACGCCTCCGAGGAGACCGATTTCAGCGCCGGTCTCACCAGAGTGTTGGCCGGCGACCCGCCTGCGCTGGTGGTGCTGGCCCAGTCAGAATTCGCCAATGGCACCCTGTACAAGCAGGCTCGGGAGCTTGGATACGAGGGGCAGATGTTCACGGTGGAGCCGGGCCACGCTAGCAAGGTGCTGGATATAGCCGGAGACGCCGCCGAGGGAGTTATCGGTGTACTGGTGCCTCAGGATCTGGAGTACAACCCCGCAGGCGCGGCGTTGACCCAGAAGTACATCGAAAAGCACGGGTCTATCTCCCTTCACTACTACATAGGCTCTTCCTACGACTCGGTCCACATCATTGCCGCTTGCATTGAAGAAGCCGGCAGCGAAACGAACACCGCGGGGATCAAGGATTGCCTGTACGCCGTCAACAGCGGCGCACCTTACAGCGGCACCATCGGCACCTACGGCTTCGACTCGAATGGTGACATGGACCCCAGCGTATTCCAGGTTTACAAGATAATAGACGGAATATCGGTGATACAGCAGTAGACCTCTGCGAAACACCGATGGACCGCTTGGCTTGGTAGATAAGAAGCAGGTAGGGTCGGTTTTCCCTGGGAAGGCCGACCCTATCTGCTTTTGAATGAAACCTCTGTACAAACCGATGTTGAAACCGTGCTGAAACAGCTGAAATCGGGCACATCAGACCAGGCTCGTGCCGCCGTTGGAACACCGAAAGGCATGGCGGTATCGGGAGGCGTGCTCATCGTGATCGCTTTGCTGGCCTTGATGCTGGCATTGGACCAGGGACGGTTCGGACAAACTTTCCTGAACGGTCTGACTTCCGCGTCGATATACGGGATCATGGCCATTGGGTTCACGCTTCAGTACTCGACGGTCTGGTATTTCGACCTGTCCTACGCGGCGATGTCCACGACAGCCGCCTATACTGTCCTTCATTTCCACACTTCCGACAATCAGGACCCCAGCTTGATATTCAGCGCTCTGGTGGGGGTCCTAATAGCCGCGGCAGTAAGCTGGATGCTATACACATGGGGCTATCCCAGGTTCCGCGGACGAATCCCGCCTTCGGCCGCACTGGTCATCGGTGTGATCATTGCCTGCGGCCTCGGCGTTTACATGGGCTTTCTCTTTGCCACGCCGAACGACCTGAACAGGCACATCAGCCCGTTGATAGGGGTTCTGACAGCGGGAGTAGTTATTGCGGTCGCGTCCAGCTTGGCTCTTGGCCGGGTGCAGGAGTTAGACAATCGCCGCCTGACTTACGCATTCATGCTCGCGGTTGGGCTGGGGGCAGCAGCGCTCGGAAGTCTGGCGGGCGTGCTAGTGTTCGGCGCCCCTGAAGTGAACCTGCCCATGAGCGGCACTCTGGGAGTATTCGTAGTCGGGTGCATCAGCTTGGTCCTCTACCGGGGGATTTTCTACTACCTACGAAGGCGGGCCCGCTCCCCGATGATCATGCTTGTCGCCTCTCTGGGGGTCATGATCACGCTGATAGCGTTGGTAGTTATATTGTTCTCCCCTCAGGCCCAAGACCTTCCCGACCCCTTCGGCACAGAGCCGATAAGCATGCTGGGGGGATCTGTGAAGGGGTTCCGCATATTCATGTGGGGAGCAGTCATAGCAGTGTTTGCCGTGGTAGCCCTCCTGGTGAACAAAACCAAGTGGGGCAAGACCGTTCGCGCCATTAGCGACGACGAGGAAGTCGCCCTCGTGGTGGGCATAAACACGCCGGTGGTAATAGCCAGCGTCTTCTTTCTGGGGGCCGTCATCTTCGGGTTCTCGGGAATATTGATGGGCCTCGACACTGCGATAAGGCCCACCATGGGATTCATAGCCCTACTTAAGGGCTGGATTGCTGCCACCATCGGAGGGCTTGGCAATCTCAGAGGGGCTATTGTAGGCGCATTGCTCCTTGGGATGATCGAGAACTTCGGGGTCTGGTGGATAGCCTCGGACTGGAAGGATGCGGTAGCGTTCATAGTGCTCATCCTCTTCCTGCTGTTCAGGCCCGGGGGATTGTTGAAGAGTAAGCAGGAGCGAATATGACGCCAGCCGCCAAGTTGTTGAAAGACAACATCGAAATGATACTCACCGTAGCGATAATTGCTGGCGCGATGATATTCATGCTGTCCCAGGGGGTCAAATACACTATCGTCTTTGGGACTATCATCGGCATCTTTGCGATTTTAGGGATTGGGCTGAACCTGGTCATCGGCTACACGGGGCTGCTATCAGTGGCGCACATCGGGTTCTTTGGCATCGGCGCATATACGATTGCAGTGCTGACCACCGACCCGAACATCGAACCGCCCAAAGACCTGGCAGTGCTGCCATCCATTGGGCTGAACTGGTTTTTCGCCCTGCCGGTGGCGATAGTTCTAACGGGTATCGTAGCGTTGCTGGCGGGGTTCGTACTGAACCGGTTCCGGGACGATATCTTTACGCTGACGTCCTTCGGGCTTGCGCTCATCGCCCTGGGGGTGTTCAGGAACTGGCTCCCAGTGACTCGTGGGCCTTTCGGCATCAGGGGCATTGCCAAGCCGTCCATCGGCTCCTGGGTGTTCGACGAACCGTGGGAATACCTGGTAGTAGTGGCTGCATTCTTGGTAATAGTGTTTATTATCTGCTGGTTAATCGTGCACTCGTCCTTCGGGCGGGTGCTAACGGCTATCCGAGAGGACGAGCAGGCAATCGAAGTTTTCGGCTACAAGGCCACCTCTTATAAGCTCGCCGTCTGGGTGATGTCAGCCATGATAGCGGCGCTGGCCGGGGCGCTGCTTGCGGGCATGAACAGCTTCATAGAGCCGAACACTTTCGCTCTGTTGGACTTCATACTAATCGTGAGCATCGTGATTATTGGCGGGTTGGCCAGTCTATGGGGCTCGGTATTGGGAGCTACGGTGTTCATCCTGCTAGAAGAAGGGATGCGGTTCGTGCCGGGACTGCCGGCGACCATCGAGGCACAGGCCCAATGGGCCATCTTAGGCTTGCTGCTGATAGTCCTAATGCTGTTCAGGCCCCAGGGCCTGGTTGGGAGGTATAAGCTTTGACTGCGTTTGAGGCCCAAGTCGCCTCGGCGCTGGAAACCGATGAGGTTTCCAAGCACTTCGGCGCCGTCCGCGCCGTGGACAAGCTGTCCATCTCCATTCCCGGGACGGGGATGACCAGCATCGTCGGGCCCAACGGGTCGGGGAAGTCCACCCTCGTCAACCTGCTGAGCGGAACCCTGCCCCTGGACGGAGGCATGGTCATCATCGACGGCAAGGGCCTCAAGGTCGTCCACGCCTTCGAGACCCCCGACCACGGCCTGACCCGCACCTTCCAGGAAGTGCGCCTCTTCGACCAGATAACCGTGTGGGACAACATCATGGTGGTCCTCACCAGCAGACCGTGGCTTCCGGCTCTCTTCGAGCGGGCCAAGCCCGACTACAAGAAGAAGGCGCAGGAGATTCTGGAGAAAGTCGGCATGTGGGAGAAGCGAGGCGCGCTGGCCCAGAACCTGTCCTACGGTCAACGCAAGCTCCTGGAGATCGGTCGGGCCATGGCCATGGAAGTACAGGTGTACCTGTTCGACGAGCCCTTCGCCGGCCTCTTCCCCCAGATGCTGGAGAGGGTGAAGGACTTGATGAAGGAGATGCGGGACGAGGGCCACACCATAGTCTTCATCGAGCACAACATGGACATCGTGAGGGAGCTTTCCGACCATATATTCGTACTGGACAGCGGCACCCTCCTGGCCGAAGGAGAAGTTGAAGACGTCCTGAACCGCCCCGAGGTCATCGAGGCCTACCTGGGCGACTAGCCCTGAGAGAAACACCCCTGATGGAAGCGAATAACGGCAACGGCGAAAAGAGGATTCTGGAGCTGGTTGACGTCTCCGTGCACTACGGGGCGGTTATCGCCCTGAGCGAGGCATCGCTGGGCGTGGACCGTGGCGAGGTTGTGGCAGTTATGGGTCCCAACGGGGCCGGCAAGTCCAC
>JAAXHX010000281.1 GCA_012270635.1 Dehalococcoidia bacterium
GTGTCGTGGCACATGCAAGCCCGCACCCCCGGCACCTTGTTGGAAGTCACGCACGCACCCACGCCGCTGCCGCATACCATGATGCCCCGCTCGGCCTCCCCGGAGGCGACGGCGCGGGCTACGGCTTCTGCGTAGTCGGGGTAGTCGTCCCCGGCGTCGAAATCGTGGGCCCCGATGTCCAGGATCTCGTGGCCCTGGGCCTCGAGCCACGGCGCTAGCTCCTGCTTGAGCGGCAGGCCCGCGTGGTCCGCTCCCATGGCTATCCGCAAAGGGCCATACTCCCGTGCCAAGCGTAGTGTGTCGGTGGCAAGAGTATATCTATGGAGAGCGCCAACGGTCTAGACCGCCGCAAGCTCGAAGCCTGCGGCGTGCATCTGGCACATGTTGCCGAACTCTGATACGTACCTGTACGCGGAGGTCGCGGCGATGACCCCCTGGGCCGCGGAGGTGATGGTCTGCTTCAGCTCGCCCGTGGCGTCGGTTACGTCACCCGCGGCAAACACACCCGAGACCGTGGTCTCCATCATCTTGGAGACCATGATTTCGCCCCGGGAGTTGGTCATGACTCCCAGGGGCGTAGCGAGCCTGCTTCTCGGGTCTGCGCCTATCTCGATGAAGAGACCGTCCACGTCTATCTCCGGCGAGCCTTCGTGGGGCCGGTCCAGGGCCAGCCTTTCCAGCTTCTCATCCCCTATCAGCCCCGTGACGTTGGTCCCGGCCAGCCGTATAACGTTCTCGGTCCTTGCCAGCATATCCAGGTTCACGGGTTCGGGTCGGGTGAGCTCATCCTTTCGGTGTACCAGGTACACCCGAGAGGCATACTTGTCCAACAGCACGGCCCCCTTGACCGCCGCATCCCCTCCCCCGGCCACCGCCACCGTCTGCCCGCGGTACAGGGGGGCGTCGCAGGTGGAGCAGTAGGAGATACCTTTGCCCAGCAGGTCGGACTCGTTGGGCAGGCCCAACATGCGACGCTCCCGACCCACCGCCAGGATGACGGCCGAGCTCCGGTATCGACCCTCGTGGGCGGTGGAGATGAAGCAGTTGCCTTCGTTGTGAATCTGATTGACCTCGTCGGCAACGATTTCCACGTCGAGGTCCTCCACCTGCTTCTTCATGGCCAGCATCAGGTCGAACCCGTCGATGTGCGAGTAGCCGGGGTAGTTTTCGATAATGCTGCCCGTGGCCGTTTCGCCGCCGAATTCGTCGCCGACAACGAGGGTATTCATCCGGTAGCGGGCCGAGTAGAGCGCGGCCCCGAGGGCAGCGGCCCCCTGCCCGATAATCACCACGTCGTAAATGTTCCTGTTTCTTGCCATGACGGTTGCTCCCGGGTACGAGTCTTTTTGACAAGGGGCCCACATAATGCCCCGCTGCCCTCGATACAATGATAACTCACACGGCTTTGCACAAGCGGGGAAGAAGAATTGGTCGTCGGGTTGCCGTGGCCATGACCAGCTCGGGGGTCGGAGTGGAGATAGAGGGTGGGGATGAGCTAGGCAGGCGGGAATATGGAGGTCAGATCGAGGGCGAGCCCCCTCAGTGTCGGGGAGGAGAGGGTCTCTCCCATTCGGTAGCTGCCGACTTCTCGGAAGTCCTTCCCCTGTGAGGTCATTACGGATATGGTGCGGGCGTCGGGGTCCACGAGCCAGTACTCGCCGACACCGTTCTCGGCGTAGATTGTCCGCTTCACCTCCCGGTCATTGCTGGCCGTGGACGGTGAGGTCACCTCGATGACCAGCGCAGGCGCGCCCCGTATGTTGGCGTCGGTGATAATGGACTGCTGTTCCGTGGGAACGAAGAGGAGGTCGGGCTGCAAGACGTTGATATGGGAGAGCACCACATCGTAGGGAGCGATGAAAATCTCGCCGAGGCCCCTCTCTTCCACGAAGGCACGCAGGGAAAAGGCCAAGTTGAAGAGTATCCTCTGGTGGGCAGTATTGGGGCCGGGCGCCATAATCAGTTCTCCGCGGAGGAGTTCCCACCGCTCATCGTCGGGGGTCTTGAGGTAGTCTTCGTAGGTGAGGGTTGTGGGTCTTGCTTCAACCATTGGAAAGCACAACGCTTATTACGTATGTGGGGAAGCCTATCTTAATTGTATCTCTCCGAGCATACTGCGGCTGAAGGGGTCTGGATTGACCAAGTATACCCCATGACGTCGGCGGTGCGGTTTGAGGCGACCTATAGACACCTTGTCGATCAGTGGGTAATGTATGACAACCTGGGGCCGACGCCCGCGCTCCTGGCGCAAGGAAGTATCAACCCGTGACCGACCTCACCGATGAAATAGGCCAAGAGCCGATGAACGCCGATAACGACGCCGCCTTGGCCGCGCTTCGCAGGGCGGGCATAAAGGCACGACGACTCGCCCTGAAGATAAGCGGGTCCGTATTGATTCGCAAGGACGGCAAGTACGTGTATGAATCGGACCCGGCAGTACTCTTCCCGGACGGGATGGACGATGAGCCGACTTCGTCGGACCAGGGCCCGCCCACAAGGAGCCTCCTATGAGCCTGACACTCAAGAACGTCAACATCATCGACGCCACGACGCCCGAGGTGCGGACCGGGCGAAACGTCCTCATCGAGGATGGGGTCATTACGCAGGTGACCCCCGGCCCGCCCCCCGACGCCGACCGGGTCATCGACCTCGACGGGGCCTACCTGCTGCCGGGGTTGTGGGACGTGCACACCCACCTGAACAAGGGCACCTACGGCCCCGAGGCCGCCGAGGAGGAGGCTCTAGACCTCGTTCCCCGCGTTCTGGAATATGCCCACCACACCATGGACGCTTTGAACATGGGGGTCACCTCCCTTCGGACGGTTGGGGTTCAAGGCTGGGCCGACGTCGCCCTTCGGGATGCCTTCTCCGCTGGCAAGTTCAAGGGCCCCCGACTCTTCTGCGGCGGTCACGCTCTCAACACTACTGCGGGCCACATGGCTGACGTCGACAAGCCCATCGACGGGCCTGTCGCTTTCGTTCGTGCCGTCCGGAACGAGATCATGCACTACGTCAACCATATCAAATTGGTCACCACCGGAGGGATAATCGGCACCGGGCACGACGTGATGACGAACATCACCTGGCTGCGAGGCGAGATGGAGGCCGCACTCACCATCGCCAAGCAGCGGGGCGTCCCCGCGGCCGTCCACGCCACCGTCCCGGAGGCCATTAAGTGGGCGGTGAACATCGGATGTCGTTCCATCGAGCACGGCTATGTCATGGACGAGGAGGCGGCATGGATGATGGCCGACAAGGGCGTCTACTACGTTCCCACCCTAGCCCTCAGCCACCTCACCCCCGAGCAAGCCGACTCCGACTCCGTAGCTTCTTACTGCGAGCACCACCCGCTCCCCGACGAGTTCCGGGAGCGGGCCAACTTATTCGCTCCCACCCATGACCGGTCCTTCCAAATGGCCCTGGATGCGGGCGTGAAGATAGCCAGTGGCTCGGACCAGGGGCCTCCCGGGGAAGCGGGCCTCCTGGAGGTCGAGATGTTGTCGAAGGCGGGGCTCGGGCCCTATGGGGCGATAGTCGCGGCCACCCAGACCTCGGCGGAGGTGTGCGGGGCGGGGGACCGGCTCGGCACCATCGAGCCCGGCAAGTTCGCCGACTTCATAGTCATCGAGACCAACCCGCTGGAGAACATCCAGAACCTGCGCCGCCTGCAGCTGGTCGTGTCCCGGGGCGCGGTGGCGGTGGACAAGCGGTAGCGCAGCCCCTTGCACATGCCCGAAGAGGTCATCCCAGCCTCTGAACCTGTCGAAGCACGAGTGCCGCCGCCGCCCATCCTTGCTTCGACGAGCCGTGCATTCATAGACCCGGGATATGGGACGATGTCGTCACCGGCGGCTTCGGGCCAGGGACTTTCCGCCAACCCCGACCCCCCGGCGGGCCGACCCGTGCAGCGCGGCGAGGGTCATCGATACCAGGAGGATGCATCCGCCGATGAGGTAGGCCTTATTCAGGCCCGATACGAAGGCGTCGAAGGCTCCTTCGGAGATGACGTCGAGCCTCGGTTGGTGGCCGAAGGAGGCCATGGTGATGGTGACTACGGTCGTGGCTACGGCGATGCCGGTGATGTTGGCCGAGGTGCGGATCACGTTGAGCAGCGCCGCCACTATTCCGAACTTGGACGGCTCCTGGTAGCTCATGATTGCCGTGCCGTTGGAGGCGTTGAAGAACCCCGATCCCATGCCTGCCAACACCAGGCAAACGAGCACGTAGGCGGGGGGCGAGTCTGGGGAAAGTTGGGACAGGGCGAAGAGGGCCGACACCTCGAAGGCCTGTCCCACAGTCGCGGTGATGCGGCTGCCGAATCGGTCGGACAGGCGGCCGCTGATAGGGCCGATAACGGCCATGCATAGGGCGCCGGGGGCCATGATGAGGCCGGCCCGGGCGGGGGAATAGCCCATTACGTTGATTATGAAGAAGGGCATCAGGAAGGCCACGGAGGAAGAGGCGAGGAAGTTCAGGAAGCGGGCCGAGGCCCCCATGGAGAAGAGCTTGCTCTTGAAGAGGCTAAGGTCGAGCATCGGGTAGCGGGCCCTGATCTGCCACCAGATGAACGCCGAGAACAGGACTGCCGACGCTGCAAAGCTGCCCAGGATGGGCGCCGAGACCCAGCCGAAGCGGTGGCCGTTGCTCATGCCCATCAGGAAGCTGACGAACGCGCCGGCGGACAGGCCCGCGCCGACCCAATCGAAGGCCCGCCAGCCGGCCGCGGGCCCCGCGCTGGGCACCATGGGCTTGAAGGCGAGGAGCGCCAGGAAGAGGGCCAGCACGCCGAAGGGCAGGTTGGCGAAGAAGACGGCCCTCCAACTGAACCAGTCTATCAGCAGGCCCCCGACGGTCGGGCCGGAGGTTAGACCCGAGCCTATGATGGCCGTATAGAGCCCGATGGACTTGCCGCGCTCGTGCTCCGGGAAGTTGGAGGAGATGATGGCCATGCCGTTGCCCTGGATTCCGGCGACGCCCAATCCCTGGACCACCTTGCCCAGCAGGATCACCGGAAATTCGGAGGCCGTTCCTCCGATGACTGCGCCGACGATGTTGACGCTCCAGCCCAGCAGAAAGACCTTCTTGCGCCCGATGATGTCGGCGAGGCGGCCAACGGGCATGAACATGATGGCCGTGGTGAGCACGTAGACCAGATAGATCCACTGGACGGTGGGGATGTCCAGGCCGAACTCCTCGGCAATCTTGGGGAGGGCGATGCCCACGCCCGCCTGGTCTAGCACGGTTACGTAGGTGCCGACGGCCACGGCGGCGTAGACCCACCATTTGTAGTTGGGGCTATCGACCACGGCCTTGGCCGGGCCGGGGAGGGCTAGCGGGAACATGCGGGACGCGGTCTAGGCATCGCCGGGTTCGGGCCCGCTTTCTTCGGTGTCGGGAGGCTCGGAGGTGGGTTCGGGGGCGAGGGGCATCATCACGGCGAGGAAGAGATAGAGGAGGACGGAGAAACCGGCCATCAGGAGGAAGACCAGGAATATGGTACGGACGATCTGAGGGTCGGTGCCGAAGTACTCGCCGAGCCCCCCGGCGACTCCCCATATCTTGCGGTTGGTTCGGCTTCTGTAGAGCATGGTCCCTACGGTCGGCTCAGGAATGGGGGATCTCTTCGCCCTGCCGGGGCTCGATCCTGGAAGCGCCGTAAGTCTGGATGTCGCCCAAATCCGGCTCGCCGTCATATAAGAGAGTGGAAGAGCCGGTGAGGCGGGCGAGCTCTATGGTGCCCCGCACGTTCACGGTGAGTTGACTTGCCCCATCGAGGACTACGGAGGCCCGATCGATGGAGAAGTGCTGGAGATCGAGGACGCTGGCGCCCGAGGCGCGCACCGAGAGGTTGTCGGCGGAGCCGGCGATGGTGAGCTTGCTGGCGCCGTTGATGCGCAGGTCCGCCTCCCGGGCCTCAACGTAGCCCTCCAGCACGCTGGCCCCAGACAGGCTTATGCCAAGGTCGTTGGCGGAGGAGAAGCCCTCCAGGGAGGCCCGGCTGGCGCCCGTGAGCATGACGCCGCGAAGCTCGGGCATGGTGATGCGGGCCCTTAGGGTAACTTCCTTGTAGTCCCCGGCCTCGAGGCCGATACGGAGGGTGTCGCCCTCCTTTTCCGCTTCGACCAGGTCGATGACGTTGTCGTCGGCGGACAGGGAGACGCTGAACTGGGGCGACTCCTTGACCTCTACGTGGAAGGCGTTGCCCACGTTGACCCTGCTGAAGCCTTCCAGCGGCTTGATCTGCGATACCACGGTCCCCGAGCCGGGGACCGCGCGTCTACCGGCCTGGCGCCGGGCAACCAGCACTATCATGATGATCAGAATGATGATGACCGCGATTATTACAAGTCCCAAATCGGCCTCTCTTCTTTACGGCGTGCGGGGGAGTGGGGTTGCAATTCCCTCGACCCTCTAAACGGACTGCTTGACCAGCTTCTGCAGGCTGCGCATTTCCGCGGGGTTTTCCATGCGGCTGGCAACCATGGTCCAGGAGACCTCGGCGACATAGACGTCGCCCCGGGAGTCGACGGCAATCCCGTGCGCGGCGAGGAAGTGGCCGGGCCCCTCGCCCTGGGTGGGCATCCCGAGGCGGGCCAGGAGCTTGCCCTCCGTGGTGTAGACGCTGACCCGGTTGCCGACGTTGGGGGCGTCGGCGAAGTAGGAGTCGCCGCAAAGCTCGGCCACGTAGAGATTGCCGTCGGGGCCCAGGGCCATGCCCGCGGGCTTCCAGACGTTCTGCCAGATGTGCTGGAGCTTTCCCTTAGTATCGAAGACCTGGATGCGGTTGCATTCCCGGTCTCCGACTATGACGTTGTCATCGTTATCGACAAGGATGGTGTGGGGGATGACGAACTCTCCGGGGTCGATGCCCGGGCCTCCCCAGGAGGCTATGTG
>JAAXHX010000282.1 GCA_012270635.1 Dehalococcoidia bacterium
CCGGCCCTGGCCCTCGACAGCGAGGGAATTCCGGGAATCGCCTTCATAGAAGAGGAGATTCACGGGCGCATAAGATTTGCTGAATGGTACCCACCCGATGAATGGAACCCCGAGTTCTTCGGCTCCACCATCGTCGCCGAGGGGTATTTCTACGCTCCCTTGGACCTCGCCTTCGGCCCCGACGACAAAGCTCACATAACCTGGCATGACCACCAGGACCCCGACCTCTTCATCCCCGAGCTGGGTGATGCCGCCTACGGCTTTGAAAGAGAAATCGATTGGAAAGTCGACTTCGCTTTCAGCACGGGCCACGACGGTTGGGACAACTCCATCGCCGTGGACTCCCAGGGCAACGTGCACATGATTGCCATAGACCCCTACAACTTCAACAGGTTGGAGGGTGTGGAGCACTACTTCTATGACGGCGAAAGCTGGACCGTAGAGTCCATAGGTTCTCCTCCCGTCCCTTACGAATGGGGCACCGGCCTGGCCCTCGACTCCCGGGATAGGCCCCACGTCACTTTCCACGAGCCCTTGGAGGCCGACCTGTTCTATGCAACCGGGGACGATGACGGTTGGACGATCCGCACCATCGAGAGCGAGGGTGACGTCGGCAAGTATGCGTCCCTCGTCCTTGACCGGAACGACTTGCCCGTCATCTCCTACCTTGAGCTCACCGGCCCCGAGAGAGGGGTAAGTCACGGAAACATAAAGCTGGCTAGAGCCACCGAAGTCACCGAGTCGGGTCCCGTGTGGGAGATAGAAGAGATCGGCCGGGTGGACGACCTATTCATGGGCTTCCGCGGCGCCCGGCTGATAACCTCGGTGGTCATCGACTCCGCCAACGAACCCATAGTCGCCTACTCGGACCAGAGCACCATTTGGATAGCCTACAAGGAAGGCGATGCCTGGAAGAACGAGGTGGTGCGTCACCGGGGAGAGCTGCCCTTTGGTCAGTTGGTGAGCCTCGGAATAGACGCGGAAGACAAGCTCCACCTGGCCTTCACCGAGGTGTCGAGGCGCGACTTCCCGGGTGTGTCCGGGACCGTCATGTACGGCCGGGGTACGCCTGGATAATTTTGACGGGTCTCTGGCCTCTGGACCTCAGCCCCGACCGGACCGGGTCAGCAGCTTGCTGACTTCCGACAGGGCGCTGTGGGCGTAGGCTATGTAGGACAGCGGCGGCAGGTCCAGCTTTTTCAGCTTCTCGTCCCGCTCCATGTTCGTCGAGAAGCCGAAGGGCGAGGGATTGAAGTTAACCTCCAGTTCGTACAGCTCTCCGTCGGGGCATACCACTACGCAGCCAACGTCGTTGGACTGACCTTGCGGGGGCTCGGCCTCTATGGCCCTTACAGTCAAGCTGCCGTAGAAGGTGGGAAATGGATCCAGCTTCGAGGCCGCTTCCTGGAGCAGCTCCTTGAGCCGGGCCGCCGCTTCCTCCAGGGAGGCGTTGGCTTGGTCCATGTAGCTGTCGCGGCCGAAAGTGGAGGTCATGACGTAGAAATTCCCGGGAACGAATTATAGGTAGAGGTTGTGAGCGATACAAGACGGCAGTGGTTTACCTGAGCGTCCCGAGGCTTTAGAATGACCTTTAGAAGAACGGGAGATAGGAATAAGTTGCCTGACATGGAACTGCGAAAGCGTAACGGCGGCAGGACTTCTGACTACATAAGCGATCTCCTCCGTGGGAGCACGGACTCCCTCTTGCTGGCGCTGGTCGGCGAATCGCCGAAGTACGGCTACAGCATCATCAAGGAGATTGAGAAGCGGACGGAAGGCGAACTCCGGTTCAAGGAAGGCACCCTGTATCCCGCCCTCCACCGGCTGGAAGAGGAGGGCCTTATCAGGGGTGAATGGGTCTCGGTGAAAGGGATGGAGCGCCGCTACTACTCGCTGACGGAAAGAGGCGGCGAAGTGCTGCAAAACCGTCGCCGCCAATGGCAGCAGTTTTCCAACGCCGTCGACAGCATTATCAGCCCCACCGCCCCCGACGCCACCGCCTGACAATCGGATACTCATGCAATCGTCTACCGAGTTGGAACTGTACCTGGAGGAGGTCAGGCGCCGCCTGAACCTCGGCCCCGAACGCTCAGGGCCCATCATCCGGGAGCTCAGGTCCCATCTTCTCGAGCGGGCTGAGGACGGCCATGAAGCCGGCCTCTCCGAAGAGGAGGCCCTCTCCCGTGCCATCGACACCTTCGGCAGGCCACGGGCCTTGGCCCGGCTCCTGTACGAATCGCACCGGAAGACCTCCTGGGCCGAGATGGGGGTTGCCGCCCTCCCCCACCTGCTGATTGCGGTTCTATTCGCCATGGGCGGCTGGGCCAGCTGGGTCTGGTCGCCGCTGCTCCTACTGCCCATTGTTTTGGTAACGCTATATGGGTGGTGGCAGGGGAAACCCAGCTGGCTATACTCCTGGGCCGGCTGGTCCTTGGTGCCCCTGGCCATCGGGGCGTACCTGGCTCTTCCGGTGTTCAGCCAGATGTACCGGTTGTTCACATCATCGGGCCCCGCCCCCGACGCCTGGGCCGTTACTGCCCTTCTGGCCTACATTGCGGCCGCGTCCTGGATCATAGCCTCCACCACCGTAAGGGTGGCCAAGAGGAACTGGACTCTGGCTTCGCTAATGCTTCTTCCCATGCCCGTTATGATCACATGGCTGGTTCTCCAGGAGCGGGCCGGTGGCCTCTTCGACGGACGGGCCCAGCCCCTCCACCACCTCGACGGCACCATGTCCCTGGTCAACATCACCCTCGGATTCACCACCGCCGGTTTTCTGTTGCTCAGGGAGAGCAAGCTCAAAGTCTTCGGCCTGATGGCCGTGACCTTCTTTGCCGTGACTGCCATCCTGCGGGCTTCCCAAGCGAATATAGAGTTGGCGTCCATGGCGGTGTTGGCCGCATTGGTCTCGGCGCTGCTATTGACGCCGGCCCTCATAGAGTCTGCGGTGGACATGATCGAGACCCGGCGGCGCGGGGCCCGGGCCGGTTGACCTCGCCCTTCGAGTAGCGGAGTCCTCCCCCCATGACACTGGAATTCCAGCGCGGCGACCCGGATAACCCCGCCGGTCACGCCATCCTCTACTACATAAGCTCTGAAGACGGCGAATCGGTGTTCGCCACGTATCTCGTCGTGCCGCCCATCAAAATAGAGTTGGCGAAATACATGCCGCCCATGTTTGCATCCAACGTTTCGCTGTCGGACGTGGACAGCGTATCCGCAATACCCCTGCCCCCGGTGCCCGAGCGGGTCGAGAGTCTCCCATATCTCGAGGCCCTCGCCGAGTCCCGCGGCGATGACCTCATCTTTGGCAGTTCGGTCAACGCCTCCGACGTTGAGAGGATGCTCTTGAACACCAGCGAGGCCGCGCAGGACTATCTCCGCCTCTACAACAGCCGACCTACCCTCCCCGAACCCGCGGCCCGCATCGAGGGCCCGCCCTCCGGCGAGGCCGACGTCGATGACCTGCTGATTCCCCTGATGTCCGACAAGGACAAGCTTGGGGAACTCTCCAGGCTGGCCGGCTCCATGCGCTACGCGGTGGAGGGCAACGACCAGGCCACGGCGGAAGATCTGCGCTTCCAGATGGAGACCCTAGGAAAGCACCTGGAAGACAAGTTCAAGATCGGGGAGCTCATAAAGGCGGCGTTAACCCCGGGGATACTGGCGAGCAGGCTCTCGGCGCTCTATACCGAGAGGTGCTATAAGCTCTGCGATGAAGACTACCGGGGGGTCGCCCGCATAGAAGAAGAGATCGATAAGCTGACCCAGTCTTAATCCCTGTCCTCTCCCTCCCGTCATTCCCGTGCCCCGACACGGGAATCCATCCGGGGGGCGTGCCAAAAGTCACCCTTTGTCGGCAATCGGCAAGAGGAATCCCGTATTCCCGTCTCCCTCGGCCCTGCCCCTGCCGGGACGCGACACAAGAAGGAGTGGTGCATTCAGAAGGGAGAGAGGGCCCCGGACCCGTCTACTGGGTCATCAGAAAGTCGATAACGGCGTCGACCTCATCCGCGGTCAGCGTTTCGCTGAAGTTCACCGGCATCAGGCTCTCCGGGAACCCCTCCACGATATACGCGTTCGTATCGAGTATCGACTGCCGAAGGTACTCCTCGGCGTTGAGCCCATCGATTCGTGTCGCAGCCGTTTCGGCGATGCCCTGCAGGCTCGGGCCCAGTCCCACCGTCCCGTCCAGGGAGTGACAGGTGGTGCAGGTGATGGGGGATGCGCTGGTGAAGACCTGCTCGCCGTCGCTCCCGCCCGAGCCCTCTTCCGAAGCCTCGTCCGAAGCGGAGGTGGGTGTGGGGTTCGGCGCCAACGTCCCTCCCTGCACCCCCGACATCACCGGGGTGGGACTTGGAAATACGGCCGGGTCGCCCGCTCCCCGGTCCCGGGTCGCAAGCACCGACATCGGGACGACCACCGCCACTATAACCGCTATGACACCGCCCACCACAAGCGCTTTCAGAGATAGGTTAAACAAGTGTTGTAAGTGTCCTCCGGGTCCTCGGCAAGAACGGCTAAAAGCCTAAAACATGCCACCCCATAAGTCAATGAGTGAAATATAGCACAAATGCTGGACTTGCCGAGCCCCTCGCCGGCTCAACCCGAAGAATCCTGCGACGAGGGCCTTGGCTCAAGAGAGCGCTTTGATGTCCGCAATCACTTCGTCCCGGTCCAGGAACACGGTTAGATAGTAGTTTCGTATGTTGCCGTCGGCGTCGACCAGTATGAAGACGTTCTGGTGGTCGAAGTCGATCGATTCATCGATCTCCAGGAAGTC
>JAAXHX010000283.1 GCA_012270635.1 Dehalococcoidia bacterium
TCATGGCGGCCATCGGCAAGATCGAGTTGGACAACTTCCGGGAGCGTGCGGGAATGGGCAAGCGCGGCAAGGCCAAGCAGGGCAGGCTGCCCACCGGGTCGCCGCCCTACGGCTACCGCGTCGACGACGATGGCAACCCCTACATCTACGAGCCCGAGGCCAAGTTCGTCCGCCGTATCTTCCGCCAGTACGCTGACGAGGGCATGACCGCCCCGGCCATCGTCCAAGGGTTGGAAAGGGACGGCGCGCCCCTGCCGCCCAGGTGCTCGAAGTGGCGCAGGGAACGGCTCCACGCCCTCATGAGCAACGAGACTTACAGGGGCACCTACTGGTACGGCAAGAGCAGCAGGGTAACCACCGAGGAAGGGACCAAGGGAACCAAGAACCCCAAGGACATATGGATAGGCATCCCGTTCCCGCCGCTGGTTGATGAGAAGACCTGGGAGCGGGTGAAGGCGCGCAAATTCAAGAGGTTCAGCCACTCCAAGCGCAACACCAAGACCTTCTACCTCCTCCAGCACATGGTCAGATGCGCCGAGTGCGAGTTGTATCTCCACGGAAGGTCGCTCCGGAAGACTTCCCACTACTACAACGGGAAGCGCTACGCCTACACACTCGACCCGCCCCGCCGCTACTATCGCTGTGGCGGGATGACCTCCCACAAGCTGGAGTGCCGCAGACCAGGTTTCATCAAAGCGGAACGTTTGGAGGAATTCGTCTGGAACGAGGTCAAGAGAATGGTGCAGAGTCCCGACCTCATCGTTGCTGGCATCGAGTCTCTGGGCTCTCAAGAGGACAACGGGTGGGACAAGGAGATCGTCAGAGCCGAGCGAGAACTCAACAGGGTGCAGTCGGAGGAGGACAGGGCCATCAGGCTGTACGTGTCGGGCAAGATTACCGAGGCCCAACTCGACCATCAGCGCAAGTTCATCACAGAAAGGTTGGAAACGCTCCGAGGCGAGCTTGACAACTACCGGGCGCAGCAGACTGCCTTGGCCGAGAAGCGCGTCCTTATGGAGAACATTATGGCCTGGGCCGACAAGGTTGGAAGCCGCCTCGACGAGGTGCCCTACGAGCAGCGCAAGGAAATCCTGAAGCTGCTCCTTGACCAGGTGGTCATCGACGGCAACAACAATATCCGGTTCACCCTCGGAATCTCAACCGATGATTTGGTGTCAGTTAAGAACTCTGATTCAAAGTTCGCATTACAGTACACGTTGGCCCGCTACCGTTGCCAGGAGGAGATAGACCGGCGCCTGGAAGAATGGACGGCGGACAAGGACCACGTCGAGCTCATGGAATGGATTCAAGTCGAGGGAGTGCCCGCGGGCGCGGTCCATGACCAGCGGGAGCTCTTGGGAGACCCACAAATGTTGGCCCGCGGCTATTTCGAGCAACTGGAGCAGCCCTCGACGGGCAGACACGTCTATACCGGTATGATGTGGAAGATGGCCGAGACCCCCAACGGGATCAGGCGTCCCTCGCCGATGTTGGGAGAACATAACGAGTACGTGTTCAGGGAGCTTCTGGGGCTAACGGAGACGGAATATGGGCGGCTGGAAGAGTCGGGGCACGTGGGCATGGACTATGCGGCCCATCTGTACGATTGAGGCCGAGGCCTTTTAAGGGAGGAGGCGCCAATGCTGGACCTGGTAGTGCGGGGCGGTACTGTGGTTACCCCGTGGGGCGTGGGGTCGTGGAGCATCGCGGTGAAGGATGGGCGCATCGTCTCGGTGGCCGATCCTGACACTCTTACTTCGGACGTGGCGCGCGTCGTAGACGCCGAGGGCAAAATCGTTGTCCCCGGCGGCGTGGAGCCCCACGCGCACTGCTCCTGGATCATACCCACTGCGGCCCACGAGGGATTGAGCGCGGGGAGCATCGAAGACGTTAGCCGGGCCTGTCTCTTCGGCGGGACCACCACCCTCATCGACTTCGCATACTGGGAGCCCGGCGAAGACCTCTTCGAGACCCTGGAGAAGAAGGAGGCCATCTTCAGGGGCAACAGCCACGTCGACTATTCCTATCACGTATCCCTATATTCGACCAAGGGAGACCTGCCCTTTGCGGTGATGGAGCAGATCGGCGAGGTTATCGAAGCGGGGTATCCCAGCTTCAAGGTCTGGACCACCAACACCACCCCCCACCGCCCCCGACAGATGACCGACATCGGCCACCTGGGCGAGATCATGGGCCACGTGGCCCGGGGCGGCGGCATGATGCTCGTCCACGCCGAGGACGAGGACATAGTGATGTTCATGTACAAGAAGCAGGCCCACCTGGGACAGGTCCACCGCCGGTACATGCACCACGTCCACAACAACATGTCGGAGGATATATCCTTCAGGAGGGTCATCCGGCTGTCCGAGTGGATGGATTGCGCCCTCTACCTGGTCCACGTTAGCGCCAGGGAGGGCGTTGAGGCCATAGCCGAGGCCCGGGCCAAGGGCCTGCCCGTCTACGGCGAGACCCTGCACCATTACGCATCCTTCAACCACAAGGACTACGATAGGCCCGACGGCGCCCTGTACCACACCTACCCCTCCCTCAAGACCGAGGTTGACCAGGCCGCCCTGTGGGAGGGTCTGCTCAGCGGCGACCTCTCCACCCTGGCCACCGACGAACTGTGGACCAGCAAGTCCCACAAGCTCCGGGGCGAGACCATAGAGGACACGACGGGCGGCAGCGAGGGCGTAGAGGCCCGGATGGGCATCGGCTATAGCGAAGGTGTGGTGAAGCGGGGCATGAGCCTGGAGCGCTACGTGGATATAACGTCGGCCAACGCCGCCAGGCTGCTCGGGCTCTATCCCAGGAAGGGCGCCCTCGCCCCCGGCAGCGACGCCGACATTGCCATAATCGACCCCGGCTACCACAAGACCCTGGAGATATCCGACCTCCACGGCGCCGACTACAGCATATGGGAGGGTTGGGAGGTGCACGGCTGGCCGGTGGCCACGATCCTTCGGGGAGAGGTGGTCGTGGAGGATGGCAAGCTTTTCGGGGCCAGGGATAAGGGGCTATTGTTGCCTCGTAAGATAGACGGACGAGTCGTGTCCAGTCCGGTGTGCTGAAACGGCGCATCTGATAAGCTTAGTCCCAGCTTGAAACTCACGGGAGGATGAGTATATGACGAACCAATCCGGACCGGTGGGTTCCCTGACCCATGTTGGCATCGATGTTTCAAACCTTGAACGGTCGGAGTCCTTCTACTCTGCCCTGCTGGACGTCAAGCGAATAGCGGCGTGGGACGAGTACATTGCCTTCGAGCCCCTTCCCAACGGGGTAATAGTCTACCTACAACAGGTCTCCGATAAGAAGGTCAGCAAGACCCGTGTGCACTTCGACCTAACGGTTAAAGACATCAAGGCGGCCGTGCCCAGGGTCCAGGCCCTGGGCGGCA
>JAAXHX010000284.1:0-3143 GCA_012270635.1 Dehalococcoidia bacterium
AACACGTCTTCGCTGAACGTCTCCGTTACCGTAACGGACAAGGAAGAGGATGGCAGCGTGGAGCTTTCCCGGGTGCGGCCCCGGGCCGGGACCGACATTACGGCCAGCTTGAGCGATCCCGACGGCGGGGTGAGGGGCGTCACGTGGCAGTGGTACAGGGGAACACCCGACCTGACGACAACCGTATCCGAGTGCGATACGGCCAGTGACACCGGCTGCCGGATCGATGACGCCACGTCAGCCACCTATCGCCCTGTTGAAGGTGACGTGACTCATAGCTTGACCGTAATCGCCAGCTACACCGACAGAATGGGCAGTGGGAATACGGCCCAAGCCACATCCATGGGTGAGGCGCTGTCTCGGAACCAAATCAACAGGACCCCCAGCTTCCTTGACTCGAACGGCGATGACATCGACCGCACCGAGATAAGCGTGGATGAGAACTCGGACACGGGGGCGGCCGTCGGCGGTCCGGTTACGGCAACGGAACCGGATAGTGAAGTTCTGGACTACTCATTAGGTGGAACGGATGCGGGCTACTTCACAATCGACAGGTCCGCGGATGTAACGGGGCAGGTGGCGGGACAGATTAGGGTGGGCGCCGGGACCGACCTGGACTACGAGAGCAGGAGCAGCTACACGGTTACGGTCACGGCTACGGACCCCTCGGATTCCAGCGACACCATCACGGTAACCATCAACGTGCAGGACGTGGACGAAGCGCCGGAGCTGCTGCAGAGGGCGCTGGTGGTGGTGGGAGACAGGAGCGTCGGCTATTCGGAGACCAGCGTCGAGGCGGTGGCGGTATACAGTGCGGCGGGCCCCAATGCGGCGCGGGCCAACTGGAGGCTGAGCGGAGAGGACGCCGGGGACTTCTCCATCGACGGAAGAACGGGAGAATTGTCGTTCAGGGCTCCGCCCAATTTCGAGTCCCCCGCGGACTCCGACAGGGACAACCGGTACCACGTGACCGTGATAGTCGCCTACCAGTCCGAACAGGACGCGAGGGCGGTGACCATCGACGTGGGCAACGTGGACGAAGACGGGACGGTGACCTTGTCGGCGGAGCGGCACCACCCAGGCGAGGAGATCACCGCAAGCCTCACAGACCCCGATGGAGAGGCGACCAACCTGAGATGGCAGTGGGACATCTCCGCGGACGGAGCGACGAACTGGAGCGGGATCCCGGGGGCTATAGATGCGTCCTACACGCCGGTATTGGAGGACGTGGGGAGCTACCTGCGGGCGACGGTGCACTACACGGACCCGGAGGGACCGGGGAAGAGCGCGGGCTTCATATCGTCCTCGGAGGTGAGGGCGGACGACGACGGGGTTGTGACGCTGACGCCTTCGCGGCCGTCGGTGGGGGACACCGTAACGGCCAGGCTGACGGACCCGGACGGAGGCATAACCAACCTGACCTGGCAGTGGGCAAGCTCGGCGGACGGGTCCACGGACTGGACGGACATAGTGGGAGCAACGTCGGAGACCTACACGGCGACGGCGACGGACCTGGGGATCTTCCTGCGGGCCACGGCGAGCTATGACGACGGGGAGGGGACGGGGAAGGGCGCCGAAGGGGCCAGCGCATCGGCGGTGAGAGAAGACGATGACGGTTCGGTGACCTTGTCGCCGGAGAGGCCGTCGGTGGGAGACACCGTAACGGCGACCTTGGACGACCCGGACGGCGGGGTTACGGGGGTGACGTGGCGGTGGGACTTCTCCCCCGACGGATCAACCAGTTGGACGACCATATTGGGGATAACCTCCAACACGTACACGGTCCCGGAGGCGAACCTGGGGAGCTTCCTGCGGGCCACGGTGAGCTACGACGACTCGGTGGGCGCAGGCAAGGACGCCGAGGGCGCGTCGGCGGCGGCAGTGAGCGCCGACGACGACGGGGCTGTGACGCTGTCGATGTCGGCGCCGGAGGTCGCCCTGGAAATCACCGCCACGCTGACCGACCCCGACGGAGGGGTGACTGGCCTGTCGTGGCAGTGGGCGAGGTCGGTGGACCGGTCCACGTGGACGGACATCGAGGGCGCAACGTCGGCGGCCTACACGCCGGGGCAGGATGACCTCGGCGCCTACCTTCGGGCGAGGGCCAGCTACGACGACGCAGTCGGGGACGGGAAGAGCGCAGAGGTCGTGACGGAGTCGGCGGTCGCTCCCAAGCGCCTGCTCGGCAGGTATGACGGCAACAGCGACGGCGACATCGAAAGGACGGAGATAATCCCGGCGGCCAGGGACTACTTCAACGACAACCTCAACAAGGAGGATTTCCTGGAGCTCCTGGACCTGTACTTTACCAGCTAGGCCGATAGCCCAAACGTAGAGTAGTGAATCGCCCGCCGGGCCCCGGCGGGCGATTCCGTTGGCGTGGGTAGAATGGGAATGGGTACAGCGTTGGCTCCCCGAGCAGGACTCGAACCTGCAGCCTAGCGGTTAACAGCCGCCCGCTCTACCATTGAGCTATCGGGGATCATGTGGATTATACAACGACGTAGAACATCGCACATCGCCCGTTCGGTGGGGAGATGACCCGAGCCATAACCTGCTTCCCTGCCTTATACTAACGACGATTGACGTCCATACAGGCCGGGGTCGGGCCAAATGCGGGAGGGTCAGCCAATGAGCCACGAGCACATCATCGCCGAGCAAAGGGGTCGGGTTGGGATCATCACGTTCAACCGGCCCGAGCGGCTGAACGCCATGATCCCAGAGATGGGGGTCGAGGTCCGGGAGCAGCTGGAAAGGTGGAAGGCGGACGACTCGGTGGGGGCTATCGTGCTGACGGGGGCGGGTCGGGCGTTCTGCTCGGGGGCGGACATCTCGAACTTCGAAAGCCAGCTCTCCTCCCCCGACGGCGACTCCCGAAGCGAGGCCGACCTGTGGTACCTGACCCTGCGCTCCATGCCGAAGCCCACCATCGCGGCCATAAACGGCGTGGCGGTCGGGCTTGGGATCACGTGCACGCTGCTGTGCGATATCCGGCTTGCCGCCTCGGACGCCCGAATCTCATTCCGGTTCGTGCGGCTCGGGCTGACGCCGGAACTGGGGAGCACGCATACGCTGCCCCGGCTGGTCGGGCTTCAGAGGGCCAACGAGGTGATGATGACCGGGCGCTTTTTCTCGGGGCAGGA
>JAAXHX010000284.1:3257-9345 GCA_012270635.1 Dehalococcoidia bacterium
CCGCGTTTCGGGAGAAGAGAGACCCTCGCTTCCACTGATTCGACCGTGATGTATCCAAGCAGGGTTTCGGGAAAAGAAGGGCTGTTCAAAGCGGTCCGAAAGGAGAGGCCATGGGCTACGACATTATCTCGGCGGACACCCACATGGACCTGCGCTGGCTTCCCCCCGACCTGTTCGTCTCCCGCGCCCCGGATTCCCTGAGACCGCACATGCCCAGGGTGGAGGCCCTGGATCGGGGGGACTACTGGTTCGTCCAGGGTCGGGAGTTCTGCGCCGTCGGCTCCGACAGTGCGGGCGTGCGCGAGGGTCACGCCTATACCCCCGGCGAGTCTCTGCACATGGACCGCATGGCGGAGGTCGGGTTCTTCGACGGCGTGGCCCAGGGCATCTACCACCCCGTAGACCCGGCGCTCCGGGTCAAGGACCAGGACATCGACGGCATCGATGCGGAGGTCATCTACGGGATTCTGGGCATCGCCGGCGGCATGTTCATCGACTCGGGCCCCGAGGCTGACACCCTCATTGCCATATACGACATCTACAACGAGTACGTAGCGGGGCTCGTCAAGGGGTACGAAGAGAAGATGGCGGCGCTGGCCTGCATCACCTGCCACGACCCCCGAGTGTCGGCGCGACAGCTTCGCACTGCGGCCGAACTGGGGTTGAGGGGCGCCGAGGTAAACGTATCGCAGATGGTCAAACCCATCTACCACGAGGACTGGGACGTGCTGTGGGAGACCGCCGCCGAATGCGAAATGCCCATCTCCTTCCACACCCTCGGCCTGGACTACGCCAAACCCAACCCGGCGGAGTCGAAAAAGTATGAGTGGGTGGATACGGGGCTCCTGTTCGTGCTCTTCCAGCTATCCGGGGCGGAATTCCTGGTCAGCGTCCTCCTGTCAGGGGCCTGCGAGAAACACCCCGGCTTCAACTTCGTTCTCGGGGAGTGCGGTGTGGGGTGGCTGCCCTACGTCCTGGAGCGCACCGACAACGAATACAAGGACAGGCTGTTCCATCTCGGCCTTCCCAAAATGCCGTCGGAGTACTGGAAGCGGCAGGGCTATTCAACGTTCCAGGAAGAGTTCGTATCCCTGGACCAGGTCGAGCGCATAAGCGCAGAGAGCATCATGTGGGGCTCCGACTACCCCCACCAGGACGGCGTCTTCCCCGACTCCCGTAAGGCCATCCGGGAGGGTCTCGGCCACCTGCCGGAAGGCGTGCTCCGAAAGATAGTCTGCGAAAACGCGGCTCGGCTGTATAAGTTCAACTAGGAATGAATGGCGGGCCGGTTGGGGAGCGCTCAGGCGCGCTGACCTCGCAGATTTGAGGGGTTGGCTGCCGAGCCAGGACTCGAACCTGGGCCAAGGGATTCAAAGTCCCGTGTGCTACCACTACACCACTCGGCATTTCAGGGGCCGCAGTAAAGAGCCCGTGAAATTATACCCCCATCCCGGTTGTCGGGACCCGGTCGCCGTTGACGCACCGTCACCCCGATGCTAGCATTTGCCCCGACCTCCCCACATCCTGTTCGACAACGGTGTCCTCCCAACCCATGAGACCCCTCGAAGAAGCCCAAGTCGGCGAGACCCTCCGGCCTTACGCCTACACCCTCACCCGAGAGATCGCCCTATTTGCGGCGCGCAACATTGGCAGGGACTCCCTGGAGACCGACGCGTCGGGCAATGAATTGGCACCGGCCTGCGTCACGGACAACGACTATACCGGCCTCTGGATTTCAGATTTCACTATCAAAGAGGCCATACATGCCAAGGCGGAGCACCACTATCTAACCCCGCCGAGGGTCGGAATGCGGCTGAACGTGACGGGCCGGATTACCGACAAATACAACCGCAGGGGCCGGGAGTACCTAGTGTTGGAATCGGAAACGGTGGACGAGGATGGAACGAAGCTAGTCGAGAGCAAGAACGTCTTGCTTATAGACCTGTAGGTTGAATATGTCAGATGCCAGTCACAACATATCCAGGCACAGTCTAACGCCCGGCACGGAGCTGCCGCCGGCGACGCGCACCCTCTCCAAGGAGGAGATCATCGCGTATTCCACCCGCGGGCCGGAACTCGGTGGGGATCCCACGGCCAGGAAGAACATCCATAACGATGAAGAGACGGCTCGGTCCTATGGGATCCGGGGGGTAGTTGCCGGGGGCATCCAGACCATGCCCTACATCTGGGCCATGCTCCACGACAACCTTGGCGAGAGTTGGGACAGGGGCGGTCTCCTATCGGTAACGTTTACAAATATGGTGTGCGGGGACGACACCCTCGTCACCCGGGCCGTAGTCCGGGAACCGAAGGGCGACGAGCCCAACGACCGCATCTACTTCGACACCTGGATCGAAAACCAGCTCGGCGAAAAAGTCATCGTGGGGAAGGCCAGCATCGCAGCCGGACGGTAACGTACTCTTCAGGTATGGAGGTCTGCCCAGCATTCGTAGACGAGACCGGTGTACTAACTGAGTCATCCACAAAACAGCCAGTCTACGGCATTGGCCTTCTGGTAGTGCCCGACACGAAGCGTATCACCGACCGTTTCTACCGACTGCACTTCAACTTTATTCAGAAAATGACGTATGAGCGCAACCGATTGAGAAGAACGCTTCGGTCTGAAAATAGGTTGCCAACCCTGTTGGAAGTCGACCGGTTGATGTGGTCGACGCGTCACCACGAGTATAAGTTCGCTGATGTCACGCACTTCAACATCCAGGACTACATCGATATCCTCAACCTGTATTTCTCTTTTCCCGATTTTGAATTCCACTCGCTGATGATGAATAAATACGACAAAAAAGCCTGGCTGGGCAGATGGGACAACAACCCCTGGATGGCATACACTCACTTTACCAAGGAGTTGTTAGCAAAAAGGTTGAAGAGGGATGTGTTTGCAATTGTCGACCTTCAAGACAAACCCGGCCGGTCGAATGTGCATCTGGAAGATGTCTTATGCTCGGTTCCCATGGTAAAGGGTTGCCTAAGGGCTACCTCCGACATGTCACTATATTTGCAGCTTATAGATCTGCTGCTCGGGTGTGTACAGTACGATCTCAAAGATCAGATGGACTACTATATCCCTGGCTCCAAGAGAGCCAAGGCCAAGGGACAATTAGTAGGTCTGGTCAAGAGCAAGTTGGGGATGAGGCAAGGCGACATATTCCTGCCGAACGGCGAGTCTCTCAAATGCTGGAATATACCATCTACCTTCACCGTTTCTCGGGGGACTTGGTGAAGTGAAAGCAAAGAAAGGAAGTGCGGCTATGACCGGCGTCCATCCCTTGCGCGGGACGACGTATTCCGGGCACTCCGCACTTACCTTTAGAGCTTATCGTCACACGACCTGCATGTCAACCGAGCCCTGGCTCCTAGCTGCTCTTGAGGGTGAGGGCTGATGGACCGAGCCCTGGAAGGCCTCCGGGTCCTGGACCTGAGCGAGGGCGTGGCCGGGGGATACTGCACCAAGCTGTTCGGATGCCTGGGGGCGGAGGTTATCAAGGTGGAGGACCCCGCCGGCGGCGATGTCTCCCGCAGGATGGGCCCCTTCCTGGACCATCTCCCCGACCCCGAGACCAGCGCCACTCATCTCTACCTCAACACGAACAAAAAGAGCATAACCCTCAACCTGGACACCACATCCGGCGTCGAGACTTTGAAAACCCTGGCGCCATCGGCGGACGTGGTCGTCGAGACCTATATGCCGGGGACCATGGAGGACAAGGGCATCGGTTACGAGGTCCTGGAGTCGATCAATCCGGGAATCGTGCTGGCGTCGATAACGTATTTCGGGCAGACGGGCCCGTACAGGGACTACAAGGGCAACTCGATGGTCGGGTATGCTCTTACGGGCCAGATGTACATGACCGGGGAGCCGGACCGGGAGCCGCTGGTAGGCGCGGGCTTCCAGCCTGAGTACTCCGCCGGCATTCACGCTTTCGACGCGGTAATGGCAGCCTTGTACTGGCGAGATTCCAGTGGTAAGGGTCAGCACATCGATGTCTCAGCGATGGAGGCGATGAGCTACTATCATGAGTTCGCCATCACCACCTGGACCCACGTCCAGGCCAAGAACATGCGCGCCGGGAACGACTATCCCGTCGGGGGACACCCGCTGACCCTGTACCCGTGCAAGGACGGATGGGTGTCCATAAGCAGCGTAATGGCCCATCACAGCGAGAACCTGTTCCTCCTGATGGAGCGGCCCGACCTCATCGACGATCCTCGCTTCGCGTCTGCGGACCTGCGCTGGGACCACAAAGAGGCATACAACGATATCCTGGTCGAATGGCTCATGCAGCACACCATGGACGAGGTGGTCGAAGTGGGGCAAAGCCTCCGCATTCCCGTCACTTACGTGCCCACTTTCGGGCGGCTCTTCAACGACGTGCAGCTAAGCGCCCGGGACTACTGGGTTGCGCTGGAACATCCATTGGTGGGTCGGCAGCTCTATGCCGGCGCTCCCTTCAAGATGGATGAGTCACCCTGGCAGGTCACCCGGGCCCCGCTTCTGGGAGAGCATAATGAGGACGTTTACTGTGGCGACATGGGCCTTAGCAAGGAAGAGCTGGTCCGCCTCCGCGAGCGCAACATCATTTGAGGGCTTATGAACTATCCCGCAGATAGAGGGCGTGCGCTGGAAGGAGTCCGGGTGCTGGACTTCACCACCGGGTGGTCGGGGCCCATCGGGGCCCGGTTCCTCGCCGACCTCGGCGCCGAGGTAATCAAGATCGAGTCCCTGTACGGTCGGGGGGCGTCGCAGGTCCCGACGCCGGAGAACCCCAAGGACTACGCGAAGATTGCCCACTCGATGTATCCCGACAACGATCCCGGAGACCAGCCTTACAATCGCTACGGCACCTTCAACGAATATCATCGCAACAAGAAGAGCCTCACCCTGGACCTGTCCCGCGACGATTGCCGGGAACTGGCCAGGAGGCTCGTGCCCATTTCCGACGTAGTGATGGAGAACTTCAGCGCCAGGGTGATGCGTAACTTCGGGCTGGACTACCCATCGATACGCCACCTGAACCCGGCGATCATATTCGTCTCGATGCCGGGTTTCGGGATGACGGGGCCGCATCGCAACCACGTGAGCTACGGGACGAACATCGAGCCGACCGCTGGGTTCTCAAACCTGATGGGCTATCCGGGCCCGAAGCCTTACAAGTCCGGGGAGGCGTATCCCGACCCCAACGCGGGCCTAAACGCGGTGGGCGCAACGCTCGCGGCCCTCTATTACCGGCGACGCTCCGGCAAGGGCCAGTTCATCGACCTGTCGCAGAACGAAGCGGCGGCCTGCCTGATCGGGGAGGCGCTGCTCGGCTACCAGCTGACCGGGGAGCACCCCATGAGAATGGGAAATCACCACGGCTACCACGCCCCGCACAACGCCTACAAGTGCAAGGGAGACGACAACTGGGTGGCCATAGCGGTGACCAACGATGAAGAGTGGGCTGCCCTTTGCAGTGTCGCCGGGAACCCTTCCTGGGCATCCGACCCCAGGTTCCAGGACCAGCTGAGCCGGTGGCAGCGCCAGGACGATATCGACCGACACATCTCGGAATGGACCGCCAACGAGGACTACAAAGACTTGATGCACCGGCTCCAGGGCGCCGGGGTCACGGCGGCGGCGGTCTACACGAACCAGGACGTGGTGGAGGATGAGCACCTGAACGAACGCGGGTACTTCTGGGATACGGAACACGCAGCGGCGGGGACCATGCCGTTCTCCGGGGCGCCCGTCCTCCTCTCCAAGACTCCCGGGACCCTGATCAGCTCCGCGCCCCTGATGGGGGAACACAACCGCTACGTGCTGGAGGATCTGGCCGGGCTCGAGACTTCCTACGTGGACTCGCTGGAAGCCGAGGCCGCAATCGGGACCCGGCCCCCGGAAGGCATCGCCGGGATTTTCGCGTAGGGCTTCCTGCCCCGCCTTTACATTCCCTGACAGAACCGCCTAGAATGACCGCGCTTTGACCACCACGACGGCAGTAGAAAACAGGTTCCGAATCACCTCCGACTTCCGCATGATGGGCGACCAGCCCCGGGCCGTGGACCAGCTCGTCGCGGGGCTGGAGTCGGG
>JAAXHX010000285.1 GCA_012270635.1 Dehalococcoidia bacterium
CTGGCCCCCTACCTTTCGACGCCCTACTCCTACCTGGCGATGACCCGCCGCTCCCCCTACGTGGTCCATCACCGGCACGAGGGGCAGGAAGGCGCGTCGTCCACCATGCGCATGGTGGGCCGCAAGTACCTGTTCGTCTACCCCTTCGTCAAGACCCACGACTGGTACCAGCTTCCCAAGGAAGAGCGGCAGGAGCTGATGAACGAGCACTTCGTCATCGGCCACAAGTACCCCGACGTGAAAATCAGCACGGCCTACTCCTTTGGGCTGGACGACCAGGAGTTCGTGCTGGGCTTCGAGACCGACGACCCGTCCAACTTCCTGGACCTGGTGATGGAGCTGCGGGAATCCAAGGCCCGCCCCTACACCCTGCTGGACACCCCCATATTCTCCTGCATCAGCAAGCCCATCGCAGCCTGCCTCGACGACTTGGGTTAGGCTGTGTTGACTCCCGACGAACTGAGAGTGTCCAAAGGCCGCGGCCCCGTCATTCCGGCGAAAGCCGGAATCCACAGGGCGACGCGCCAGGTTCCCGCGTTCGCGGGAATGACAGGTCAGGCGGGAATGGCGGCTAGGCGGAATGAGGGGTTAGTCTGGAATTGCAGGGCAACAGATTTAGGGGCGGGTATGTTGCCCGCCCCTATGATGTTCCATGGGGAATCGAGACGGCTTGAGGACTACTTCCGCTTCATTTCGGCGGGGTCGGTGTTCTTGAAGTAGTCGTAGTTCTTGGCGATGTAGTCCTGCCACTCGGCGGGGACGGAGTCCTCGGCGAAGATGGCGGTGACAGGGCAGACCGGCTCGCAGGCGGCGCAGTCGATGCACTCGTCCGGGCTGATGTAGTACTGGTCGTCTTCGTCGCGGGTGTAGATGCAGTCCACCGGGCAGACATCGACACAAGCGGAGTCTTTCAGGCCAACGCAGGGCTCAGCGATGATGTAGGTCATTGCGGTCGGCTCTCTTCAAGGATTCGCGCCAACTTCGCTAGGCCGCGGCGGGGCGGCACAAGGGAAGGCACGCGCAGATTATAGCACAGCGGAAGGCGTTTGCAACGATTATTCCCTTTCCCTCCGGGGCAATCGCGCCTTAAAGTCCGGCGGCTCCATAACCGTCATTCCCGCGCAGGCGGGAATCCAAACCCCGGTGTACCGGGTGCCGCGGGGC
>JAAXHX010000286.1 GCA_012270635.1 Dehalococcoidia bacterium
AGGCTGAACGACTGCGGGCAGCTGATGACCGACCCCCAGCTGGCGGCCAGGGACTTCTGGGTGGACGTCGAGCACCCGTACGCCGGGCGTCAGACCTACCCCGGCGCCCCGTTCAAGATGACCGAGACGCCCTACCAGGTGCACCGGGCGCCCTTGCTCGGAGAGCACAACGAGGATGTCTACGCGGACGACCTGGGCCTGAGCCCGGAAGAGATCGCCCGGCTGAAAGAGGCGAACGCAATCTGACCCGCCGGAGACGCCGGCAACTAACTCATATATGAAGAACGGTTCCCACAAGGCGGCGTTGAAGGGCGTGCGGGTCCTGGACTTGACCCGGGGCTGGGCGGGGCCCATAGGGGCCCGGTTCCTGGCGGACTTCGGCGCCGAGGTGATTAAGATCGAGGCCCCGACGGGTCGGGGCCTGGCTCAAGTGGACCCTCCCCAACCCCTGAAATACACCCGGGTTGTCCACGCCACCTACCCCGACAACGACCCCGGCGACGAACCCTACAATCGCTACGCCCCCTTCAACGAATATCATCGCAACAAGCTGAGCCTCACCCTGGACCTGACCTCGGAGGAGTGCAAGGAGATATTCCGCAAGCTGGTCCTCATCTCCGACGTGGTGCTGGAGAACTACAGCGCCAGGGTCATGAGGAACTTCGGGTTTGACTACGCCTCCCTCAGGAAGCTGAACCCATCGATAATCATGGTCTCCATGCCGGGCTTCGGGACGTACGGCCCGCAGGGACACTTCGTGAGCTACGGCAGCGACATAGAGCCCAACGCGGGGATAACGAACCTGATGGGGTATGCGGGCTCGGGGCCCATGCGTCACGGCGAGGCGTACGCCGACCCCAGCGCGGGGGTGCATGCGGCGGAAGCCATGCTGACCGCCCTCTTCTACAGGCGTCGGACCGGCCGGGGGCAGTTCGTAGACCTGTCCCAAAGCGAGTCCATGATAGGGCTGATAGGGGAGCACATCCTGGCCTTCAGCATGAACGGGGAGGAGCCGGAGAGGATGGGCAACGAGCATCCCGTCTTCGCCCCGCACGGCTGCTACAGGTGCAGGGGTGACGACAAGTGGGTGGCGATATCCGTGGCCAATGACCGGGAGTGGAAGACGTTTTGCGAAGCGCTGGGCAGCCCCGAGTGGGCCACGTACGAGAAGTTCACCTGCCCGGAAGGCCGTCGCAGCAACCGGGAGGAGTTGGACGCCCACATCTCCCAATGGACAGCCGAGAGGGACTACAAGGAGGTGATGCACTGGCTTCAGGCTAGGGGCATTGCCGCCGGGGCCCTGTTCACCAACCAGGACGTGGCCGAAGACCCCCACCTTCGGGAGCGGGGCTACATCTGGGATATAGCGCACCCCAGTACCGGCCCCCTGCCGTTTTTGGGTGCGCCCTTCCGCCTCTCCCGGACCCCGGCAGCGCTGTTGAGACCCGCCCCCATGCTGGGAGAGCACAACGAGTACGTGGCGACGGAGCTGCTGGGTATGGAGGCGGCCCAGGCCGACCTGCTGCAGGAGGCAGGGCTCATGGTAACCAGGCCGCCGGTCTGATGGGACGTATTCAAGGAACGAGAACAGACGATGATGGACGCTCCTCTGTCCCCTGACGCCTGGCCCCTGCCGCGCCAGTGCGATTTCATCTCCAGGCTGTACTGGCTCTGGGTCGGGGGGATGACCGTTGTCACCCTGGCCCAGCATGGTGAAGAGACCGTTGTGAAATGGCGCTTCAAGATGCTGAACCGTCACCAGACCGGTCACTTCGTAGAGGGCCTCAAGAAGCTGGGAATAGACCCCGACCGAGAGCCTCCCGCCGTGGTCGCGGCGAAATATCATTACTTCTCCAACGGCCTCGGCGGCCTGGACATGGAGATGGTGGAGGAGTCGCCGAAGAAAGCCTGGATCCGCTACAACTCACCCTACGTGCCGGACGGCACGGGGTGGCTTGCCAACCCTCCCAGCGTGGGCCGGGCGCCCTTCGAGGGCTGGCATCCCTATAATGCCGTACGGCTAAATCAGCCGCGTCTTGGGTTCGTGCTGTGCAGGGGTTTCGCCGACGGCGAGCCCTACGCCGAAGGCTACTTCATGGAGTACGACCACGAGCTCGCCGAGGAGGAGCGCTTCAGGATCGACCCCTCGGAGACCATGCCCGAGTTCGACCCCGAGACCGCGCCCAGGCTCGACCCGCAAGTCTGGCCCCCGGACCGGATCGCCAAGTCCAAGCGCAATTTCGGTCGGGGGTACGTGGAGGAGTCGATATTGTCCCTTTTCGAGCTGCTGGACACCCCGACCATCGTCAAGATTGTACGGAGGTCCTACGAGGGCATCGCCATCCAGTACGGCAGGCAGCTTCTGGGGGAACTGGGCATCGAAGGCGCCGACGCCCGCGCCCTGGCAGCCTTCATGAAACTCATGGCCGACATGGCCGGGGACGCATCCGAGCTTGTGTGTGTTTCGCCGGGCAAGTGCGTCCTGAGGACGAGCCGTCGGCGCCTCTTCGAGACTGGGGAGGCGCCCGCGGAGGTCCACCGGGCGATGTTCGGGTTCGTGGAGATGATGGCCAAGATCATGGGCCGTCGGATAAGGGCGTCCCTGACGGCCCTGAAGGAAGAGGGCGCGCCGCACGACGAAATGGTGTTCGAGGACGTGAGCGGGTAGCGTCCCGGATCCCGAGCGGCGTTGCCCACGACCAAGACACGGGCCTCGTTTGTGCTAACATGAGCCGACCACAAAATTCAAGGAACCGGATGCGTGAGCGGGAAAATTGGGAGCTATGGTATGAGAGAGTATGACCTGGTAATCAGAGGGGGAACGGTTGTCGATGGTACGGGCGTCCCCCGACGCCGGGCAGACTTGGCGGTTAAGGACGGTCGGGTGGCGATGATCAGCGGCAACATCCCCGCGGGCGCCGCCAGGGAGATCGACGCTTCCGGCTGCATCGTTGCGCCCGGGGCCATAGACCTCCACACCCACTACGACGCCCAGCTCAACTGGGACCCCTACGCCTCCCTCTCCGGCTGGTTCGGTGTAACCTCCCTCACCATCGGCCAATGCGGCTTCGGTTTCGCCCCCACCAGACCCGAGGACCGGGACCTGAACATGCGGATGATGGACCGCATCGAGGCGATACCCCTGAAGTCCATGAAGCTGGGGATGCGCTGGGACTGGGAGACCTTCCCGGAGTACCTGGACAGCCTCGACCGCCAGGGCCTGGGGCTGAACGTCGGGGCGCTCTTTCCCTTCTCGCCCATGCGGGGCTACGTCCTCGGCATGTACGCCGCCCGGGAGCGCACTTCCGTAACTGACGAAGAGCTGAACGAGATGAAACGGCACTTCCACGAAGGGATGAAGGCCGGGGCTTTCGGCTTTGCCCTGGACAAGAACCTGGAGGACAGGGCCGAGGACGGGAGCGTTCTGCCCAGCGTCGTCGCTTCCAACGAAGAGTTCCTGGCGATGGCGGACATCATGCGCGGGTTTGGTGTGGGGCACATAGGAGTCACCCTGGGTTCGGGCCTCGAGTTGGACGAGCGCATGGCCGTGCGAAGTCTAACCGGACAGCTGATGAGGAAAAGCGGACGCCCCCTGCACCTGCTGGATGCCCAGATGGGCGAGGGCAAGGAGTGGATGCAGGCGTGCCGCGCCGAGGGGCTCCCGCTGGTGACGCAGCTGGTCTGCACCCCCTTCGAGAGCGAGTTCAAGCTCTCGGAGTACAACCTCTACGACTACATGCCCAGCTGGGTGCAGCCCCTGGTGGGCAGCGCCGAGGAGCGCGCCGCCAAGCTGAGGGTGCCCGCCACCCGGGAGGCTATGAAGCAAGACGTGGAGAAATGGCCCCACTTCCGGACCACCTGGAGCATTCTCAGGATCCTGGAAACCGCCTTAGACCGGAACGACGATTTCGAGGGAATGACCATCAGCGAGTTGTCCGAAAAGACGGGAAAGCATCCCGTCGACGCCTTCCTGGACCTGGCCCTGGACGAGGGGCTGGAGACCACTTTTGCCCTGCCGACCCTGAGAGGCGAAGACATAATCGATAAGACGGCAAGGCGGCTCAATGACCCTTACGGGCACATCTCCGTCTCCGACGGCGGCGCCCACACCAGGTTTGCCACCGGCAGCACGTGGCCCGTGTACTGGCTCCAGTTCTGGATCCGCGACAGGGAGATCATGTCCCTGGAACAGGCCCACTACAAGATGAGCGCCATGCCCGCCTGGTTCGCCGACTTCAAGGACCGGGGCGTTCTTCGCGTGGGGGCCTGGGCAGACATCATAATCTACAACCTGGACGAGCTGGGCTTCCTGCACGACAAGGTAGTCTTTGCCAACGACTTCCCCGGGAACGAGCGTCGGCTCATCCAAAAGCCCACGGGCCTGCGTTACACCATAGTCAACGGCGCCGTCACCTTCGAGGGGAACGACTGCACGGGAGCGTTGCCCGGCAAGCTGCTGCGCAGCTGCGACATGGTGGGGTAGGGGCACGGGCCACGACATCCGGCCATGGCTCGCGTTCAGTTTGGCATCACCAACCCCAGGGGAACGCCCCTGGGGATCGTCGACCCGGCGGTCCTGGCCGAGAAGGCGGAGGCCTGGGGCTACGATTCCTTCTGGGCGCCCGACCTTCTGAGCACTTCGGACCTGGACCCCCTGGTGCTTCTCTCGGGGGCGGCCACCCGGACGACGCGTATTCGGCTGGGAACGGGGGTGCTTATCCTACCGGCCAGGCCCCCGGTCCAACTGGCGAAAACGGCCTTGTCGCTGGACGCCGTATCCCATGGCAGGCTGATACTGGGGACGGGGCTGGGGAGATATTGGGGAGACCTGGAAGCCGCGCAGGTGGCCCCCGGGACCCGGGCCAGGGTGGCCGATGAAGCCATCGAGGCGCTTCGGCGGCTGGTGCACGAGACCAACGTGAGCTACGAGGGCCGGCACTTCAATTTCAAGGACCTGACGATACTGCCCAGGCCCGTGCGGGAAAATGGCCTGCCGATCTGGACTTCCGCATACTGGAACGGGAAGGTGGTCGAGGGTCCGCTAAAGAGGGCCGGGCGCTTTGGCGATGGATTCCTATACAGGGCGCCGCCCCGGCTCTACAAGGAAGTCAGGGAGAGGATATCCGACTACGCCGTCTCCTTCGGGCGGGACCCCGGCGCCATGGAATGGTCGTGCTTCATGTTTGCCTGCATGGGCCCGTCCAGGGAGAAGGCCTGGGAGACTCTTGGCCAGGTGTTCCGCACCGCGCTGGGACGGGAACCCACCGACAAAGAGGAAGGCTGCTACGCCGTCGGCACGGTCGACGACTGCATAGAAGGCATTCGGCGTTACATGGATGTCGGGCTGAACCACATTGTAATCTCGGCGAAATGCCCGCCCGAGCAGGTGCCGGAGCTCTACGAGGCCTTCGCCAAAGAAGTCATCCCCCGGCTGTGACGGGGCATCCCACATAATCGCCCTACGGACAATTTCTCCGTCATTCCGGCCCCCGAGCCGGAATCCATCCCCACCCTCCGTACATCCCGAATTCCGGGAGGTCTACCGATCAAGGGGGGCGAGGGTCTAGTCGTAGAGGTGGGCGGGGTAGTCCATGCCTATGTGGCCCGCGTCCTCCAGCCTCTTGTACTCCTCTTCCGTTAGGCCCAGAAGCTCCTTGTATATCATCTCGTTGTGTTCGCCCAGCATCGGGGAGGGACGCCTGATGGGATTCGGGGTCCGGGCCATCTGCCACGACATACCAGGATACGGGTGGACGCCCGTCGAGGGTTGATACAGCTCCTGGAAGAACCCCCGAGACTTCATGTGAGGATCGTTGAACAGCTCTTCCTGGTCGTAGACCGGGGCCGCGGGCACGTCTTCGCCCTGTAGCAGGTCCATCAGCTCGACGTGGTCCTTGTCGCGCGTCCAGGCGGAGATGTGGTCGTCGATCTCCTTCTGCCAGCGATGCCTGCCCAGCACGGTGGCGAACCGGCGGTCTCGGGCCCAGGGCGGGTCGCCCATGACCCGGACCAGCCCCGACCACTCGTCGTCGCTCCCGACGGATATCGCCAGCCAGTTGTCATCGCCCCGGCACCGGTAGCAACCCTGGGGCGCCCTGGAGGGATGCGCATTGCCCAAAGGCCCTTGGATGCGGCCATTTAGCTCGTAATCGATGACCGATTCGGGTACGTGATGCACCACGGCCTCGGCGCTGGCCACCTCCACCAACTGGCCCTGCCCCGTTGCCCGGCGGTGGCACAGGGCCGCCAGGGTGGCGAAGGCCTCGCTGACTCCTCCCACGGCGTCGGCGAGGTAGGTCGTGCCCCGGACGGATATCAGGTCCCGGGCATCGGACAGGGATTCGTTCCTGTACCCTCGAATCCAGTTGTGCCCTGCCAGGGACTCCATTTGACGCCCCGCCGCGCGGTACGTGGCATAGGGCCCGTAGAGCCCGTAGGCCGGGAGCCGGACCATGATTATGTCGGGCCTCACCCGCCGGAGGGTCTCGTAGCCGGCCCCGAACTTGTCGTAGGTCTGGGGCACGTTGTTTTCCATCACAACGTCGGAGACGGCCACGAGTCTCAGGTAGGCTTCCATGCAGTCGGGGTCTGGGAGGTCGGAGGTAATGCTGAGCTTGTTGCGGGCGTGGACCTGGAACATCAGGTGCCGGTTCCAATGCCGCTCTCCCGGTATTCCGTCGGGATAGTCGTTGGCCCAGTTGGAGGTCGGCCTCTTGAAGGGCCTGATGTTCGGGGCCCGGGTGGCGCGCTGCATGAACTGGAGGGGCTCGACTCTGATTACCTCGGCCCCCCAGTCGGCCAGGAGCTGCGTGCCGAAGGGCCCGGCCCACGCCAGGGTCTGGTCGATGATGCGCACCCCGTCCAACGGGAGCCTGGGAGATGTCATGGAGGCTAAATCACCCCCGCTTGACGCAACCTTGCCAGGTCCCGACGGCAGTAGCCGAGCATGCCGCCGTATACTTGAGCATTGTGCTCGCCAAGCCGGGGGGCGGGCCTCCGCGCCTGCCACGGGGTGCGCTCCATCAGAGCCAGGCGACCGGGGAACCGGCTGCGCCCCGAGCCGACGCCGTCCATCATTGTCCACAGACCTCGCAAGCTGAAGCTGGGGTCGGCGTGCACTCCTGCCGCGTCGTAGAAGGGCGCCGAGAGGGTCCCGTGTCTCTGGAACTGGGCCCAGGCCCGGCCCATGGGTCGCGCCCGCACCCACTCTTCCAGCAGGCCTCCCAGCTCCCGGATGAGGTCTCCACTCTCCAGGGGGTTGCCGTCGGCGTTTTCCCACTTGTCGAGAAACTGGGACAGGGCGACGGCCTCGGACTCGGTTATGGTGTCGGGCTGGCCCATGGCCGCCAGCAACTGGGGGAACCGCTCTATGACCTGAACGTCCAGGTAGCCGTCCAGGGCAGGGTAGACCCCGCCCAGGTACGCCTCCGAGGCGTCGAGGCGGGAGAACCTGTTGCCGGTGTACTGGTGGTTGACCAGCAGCGCCGTCTGCCTGTCGATAGAGCCGGCATGGGTCTCCATTATCGAGACATCGACGTGTTCCCCCTCGTGTTCCCGGCCCATGCGTCGGTAGAAGGCCATGAGGGTTGCCATGGCAGCCTCCTGGCCGGCGAAGAACATCCCCACCCGGCCGCCGAGCTTCAGGGGTTCCCTCCGGGAGGTCCCAGTAAACAGCATCGGCCCGCCGATGGCGTACTCGACTATCTCGGTGGCCTTGTGGTCCTTGTAAGGCCCGGTCTGGCCGAAATTGGAGATTGAGGTCAGTATCACCCCCGGATGTATTTCCGAGAGACGGTCATACGAGAGGCCGAAACCGGTCATGGCCCCCGGACTGAATCCCTCGACGACCACGTCGGCCCACCGGACTAACTCCTCGCATATCTCTACCCCCAACCTGCGCTTCAGGTCCAGGGTGATCCCGATCTTGTTGCCGTTCAGGTGGCGGAACAGGCCGCCGGTTTCGGGGGTGGGGCGATCGTTGGGGAAAGGCCCGAGCCTGCGGCCCGGGTCCCCGTGTCCCGGCCTCTCGACTTTGATGACCTCGGCCCCGTAGTCGGCCAGCAGCTTGGTGCAAAGGGGCCCGGCGACGTGGTGGGTCAGGTCGAGGACTTTCATTGTGCCCAGGGCCTGGGGAGGATGACCGTTGTCAAAAGGAGGCGTCATCTTTTCGCCGCTAATATAGCCGGGGCCCTGGAAGCGGGCAAGAAGGCTGCGGGAGAGTCGGGAGCCGGCATTGGAGAAATGGCAGGGGCAGGGATGGGGCGGGCTAGGGGTAGAAGAGTTTCTGGGCGGCCTTGCGCAGGTCCCTTCGGAAGTTGGGGTGGGCCACCGAGATCAACTCCTCGGCCCGCTCCCTCAGGGACTTGCCCAGGAGCCTGGCTATCCCGTATTCGGTGACGACGGTGTCGGCGAAGGTGCGGGGTATGGTCACGACGCTTCCCTGGGGGAATTGAGGCACGATCCGGGACACGGCGCCGCGGGCCGCGGTGGAGCGGAGAAGGGTGATGGCCATGCCTCCCCTGGAGAGAACGGCGCCCACGTGCAGCTCGGTCTGGCCCCCGGTGCCGTTCCACATCCGGGCCCCGATGGCCTCCGCGTTGATCTGTCCCGTCAGGTCTACGCTTATGGCGTTGTTGATGGCGCGGTAGTTGTCGTGGGCGGCCACGGTGCGTATGTTCACCACGTACTCCGCATCGTAGAGCTCTATCAACGGGTTGTTGTGGGCCCACTGAATCTCCTTCGGGCTTGAACCGTGGACGCTGGCGCCGACCAGCTTGTCCCGGTGAATGGTCTTGCGGCTGCCGTTCAGTACCCCGTCCCGTACAAGGTCGAGTACGCCGGGCGCCGCCATCTCGGAGTGCCAACCCAGGTCGTTCTTGGAGTCGAAGGCGCCGAGCCTGGGCAGGTGCCGCCCCGGGGCGCCGACGCCTATCTGAACGGTGCTGCCATCGGGCACCAGCTCCGCCACGTGGTCCGCGAAGGGCCTGTCCTCCTCGGGCGGATCCGTCCAGCCGAATTCCCTGCCCAGCGACCTCACTTCATCCAGTCCCATCCCGGACAGATGCGGCGCCCATTGCAGCCGTTCGGCCCCCGACATGTGGGGCAGGTAACCGGCGATCTCCGACTTCACTGCCTCATCCTCGATGGCGTCAACAATAGACAGGGACTCTTCCAGGGTGATCTCGGGGGGAGAGTAGTGCACCGACATGTCGATCTCGGAGAAGTGGATGTAGTTATCGCCGTATGTGCGTATGAAAGTCGGGTCGTGTTGGGCGATCACCTTCTTTGCGGCCTTGGCCCAACTCCGGTTGTCCCATATTCCCGCGCCAAAGCTGCAAAAGCCCGATTCATCCGGCGGCGAGACCCGCACGATGGCGACGTCCGCCACGAATCCGGGCTCCCGCTTCTCCACGTAGGGCTTGAACTCGTGGGAGAGGACCATGGGGTAATAGTCGATATGCCTCCTGTCGTGGGCCGGACGGGAGAAGCTTCCCAAGTAGAACTGGGCGACCACGTTGAAGGCGGGGCTAAAGTCCTCCTCCAACCAGTCTTGGGGTTCGAAGGGGCCTTGACCCATGATCCTGACGTTCGCGATCTCGTCGCGCCGGGCGGCCAGGGCATTGACGATGAAGCTGCTGACGGCGGGGTCCAGGGCGACGCGGTCCCCGGACTCGACGATACACACCGCCTCCTCGGCCGAGACCACGCTCTTGTTGTAGTGGGCTATCCAGTCCATGGGTCCTTTAGAGCTATGGGAGCGAAGGCCGGGGCACGCACTGGACTGGGTCGGGCTCCGACGATATGGTAGTTCGGATTGTACAAGAATGAGAGGGCCCGAATTGGCCAGGAAGATATATCTGGTCCGTCACGGGGATACGGAATGGACCCGGGCAAAGCGTCTCCAGGGCCAGACCGACATTCCGCTGTCGGACGAGGGTCGGGGCCAGGCCCGAGATGTCGCCAGACATCTGGCCAATGTTGAATTCGATGGCGCCTATACTAGCAATCTCTCCCGGGCACGGGAGACCGCCGAGATGGTGCTCGCCGGGCAGGCCAACCCCGTTCCGCTCATAGTCCTCCCGGATCTGCGGGAGATTTCCGACGGCATCTACGAAGGATGGCCAAGTGCGTCGGCAGTGGAAGCGGACCCGCGCATGGCCCGGAGGCTGGATGGAGAAGGGCCGGCGCTGGATTTCGTGCCGCCGGAAGGGGAGAGTATCCGCCATGTTTTCTTACGGCAGCGTGAAGTGGCGTCGCTGATCAGGGCCGGTGGGAGCGGGCGGCGCATTCTCGTGGCAGGCCACGGCTGGGCGCTGCGGCTGCTGGCGGCGGTCCTCCTTGACCGGGGCCCCGAATGGTTCTGGAAACTGGAACCCCTTCTCCCTGCCAGCGTCTCGGTGATAGAGCTTCACGAGGGCGTGGCGTCGGTCACGCTCTGGAACCATGCGGGACACCAGGATAATCCCGGAGGGCGTGGCCCGTGAGGCTTGCGGACCTTGACCTGTAGGGCCCTAGTTCAAGGTCAGACGGTCGGGCGGCGCTAATACGATACTTTCGCGCCGCTCGACACCAGCTTGCCCTCTTTGACCTTGTCCACGATGAAGGAGAGGTCGCTGATGTACTCTTCGACCACCGGCTTCTGGATTAAAGACAGCATCATGTGTATGGCGTTGGGCTCCTGGATGCGGCTGACGTACCACCCTGCCTCGGCCATTCCTTCCGCGACGGCAAAGATGTCAAAGACCTTCGAGCCATAGGTGAATATGGTCAGTTGCGGTTCGCCGTACGTCTCCAGGCCGTCGATGCGGTTGACGCCGTCCATCAGGGTCTCTCTTATACGAATGACCTCCTGGGCAATCCGCATATACCCCTCCTCGCCCAGGTAGTTCATCACCGCCCACGCGGAGGCTATGGCCCCTCCGGGCCGGCTGCCGACGAAGGTCTGCGTAGCGTAATGGCCCTTGGACCACTGGTCGAACTCGAAGCCCTGGTGCTTCAGGTATTCGGCATCGCTGTAGAGGACCGTGGAAGCGCCCTTGGCTGCGTACCCGTTCTTGTGGACGTCGGCGGAGATGGACCTGACGCCGGGAACGGCGAAATCGAAGTCGGGTATCGGGTAGCCGAGCATTTTGACGAAGGGCGCCATGAATCCCCCGACGCAGGCGTCCACGTGGAGCCACACGTCCCGGGAGACGGCCACCTTGCCCAGGTCCTCGATGGGGTCGATGGCGCCGTGGGGATACTCGGGGGCCGAGCCCACCATCATGATCGTATTGTCGGTGATCGCCTCGGCCATGGCGTCGACGTCAGCGCGGAAGTCGGGGCCCGGGGCCACCCTGACCACCTTCATGTCCAGGAGCTGGGCCGCGCGGTCGAAGGCGGGGTGGGCCGTACGGGAGGCCAGGATCTCGGGGGTTCCCTTGAAGGGCTTGTTGGCCCGGGCCCAGTCTCGGGCGGTCTTGATAGCCAGGAAGATGCTCTCCGTGCCCCCCGTGGTCATGCTGCCGGCGGCCTTGTCCCCGCCGTGAAGCAGCCCCAGGCTCAGGTCGATGACCTCTTCCTCCATCTTTGCCATGCTGGGGTAGACCGTTTGGTAGACCGCGTTCTCGCTGAAGAACATGGCGTAGGCGTCCTCGGCCACCTGCAGGACGTCGTCGCCGGCGAAGTAGAGCAGCCCCGATATCTTCCCGCTTCGCCAGTCCACGTCTTCCTGCCGCGCTTCCGTGAGGCGGTCCTTCAGCTCGTCCCAGCTCACGCCCGCTTTCGGAAAGGCCTTGCTCATTGCCAACTCCTGAATCAGTCTGGGGAGTACCCGTTTCTCCTGCGGGGATAGTAGCAGAATAAAGGAGGGGTGACTACAAAAATATCCGCCGCGCATTTTGACAGGACGATTAGGGTTGCATTAAAATGTGGGGTTGTGAGCGAAAGCAAGGACTACGCAATCTTCCAGTCCGGCAGCCGACAGTACAGGGCCTCCGTCGGCGATACCCTCGTACTCGATAAGCTGCCCCTCGAACCCGGCAGCCCGGTGGAGTTCGACCAGGTGCTGCTCGTGTCCAAGGGCGGGGCCTTGAAGGTCGGGGCGCCGACGGTGTCCGGGGCCAAGGTCAAGGCCCGGGTGCTGGACCAGGGCCGGGACAAGAAGATCATAGTATTCAAGTACAAGTCCAAGGTGCGTTACCGGCGGAAGACGGGACACAGGCAAGACCACACCACGGTATCGATAGAGGGAATAAACGCCGGTCGGGCCCGGAGAGCAAGGGCCGCCAAGAAGACGGCGAAGAGTGAAGGCACAGTATAATGGCTCATAAGAAGGGCGGCGGAAGTAGCAGAAACGGCCGAGACAGCCAGGGCCAGAGGCTCGGGGTTAAGCGGTACGGCGGTGAGTTGGTGAGCGCAGGCTCCATCATCGTGAGGCAGAGGGGCACTAAGATCCACCCCGGCACCAACGTGGGGGTCGGGAAGGACCACACACTGTTCGCCCTCAAGGACGGCCACGTTGAATTCCAGCGCCATTCCAAGTACCGCAAGAAAGTCAGCGTGACGCCGCTCTAACCGGACATAAGATGAAGACGGATATCCACCCGAAATACCAGCTCTGCACCGTTACCTGCGGAAGCTGCGGCACCACTTTCGAGACGGGGTCTACGATGTCGGAGATCAGGCTGGAGCTTTGCAGCAAGTGCCACCCGTTCTTCACCGGCCAGCAGCGTATCGTCGACAGTGGGGGTCGGGTGGAACAGTTCAGGAGAAGGTACGGGATCAAGTAGCCCCAGC
>JAAXHX010000287.1 GCA_012270635.1 Dehalococcoidia bacterium
GCCTGAGTCAGCGGGCCCCCGGGGCGGCCGCGCCTACAGGGCCGGCGCCCCGGGGGCCTCCTTCTACGCCTCCGCGATGACCGAGGCCGAGAAGGACCGGCTCGTCGAAGCCCTGAAGGTCAAGGGAGTGGACCAGGAAATCGCCCTGATCCGGCTTCGGCTCAAGAGGCTCCTGGCCGAGGAACCGGACAATGCGGCCCTGCTCTTCAGGGGCGTCGACCTCCTGAATCGGGCGGTCTCCACCAAGCACCGGGTTGGCAAGGACTCCCCGGATGACCTGGGAGAGGCTATCAGGGAAGTGCTGAAGGGCGTCGTGGATGAAACTGAACTGGAGGAATACTATGGCTAACGACAGGATCAGGAAGGTCCTGAGGAGGTCCAGGCCCGGGCCCCTGCCCCCGAGCATCGAGCCGGAGTCGACCTTCGACGCGGTGCTGGAGATGCGGCTCGCCGAGCTTCAGCAGCAGGTCGGGGAGATAAAGGGACGGGTCAACAGCCTGTTCTTCTTCGTGTTGGGCGCAGCCATGCTCCAGGTCGGCCTGAGCTTTGTGGGGTAGCCCCGTGTCGATAGGCGACATGTTGAGGCCCTACCAACAGGAGGTGAAAGAGGCCGTACTGAAGAGCGTGAAGGGCAAGGAGGGGCTCACCTTCTCGGTGATGATCGCTCGGCAGGGGGGCAAGAACGAGATCTCGGCCCATATCCAGTTGACCCTGCTCACCATGTACATGCATCTGGGCGGCAACGCCATCAAGGCCGCGCCCACCTTCAAGCCCCAGCTGATCACCAGCATTGCCAGGCTCAGAGACAGGCTGAACGAGTCGCCGCTGTCCCAGCTTTGGGACGTGGAAACGGGATACATGGTGCGCATGGGGCGGGCCCGGCAGATATTCCTCAGCGCTCACCCGACCAGCAACGTGGTAGGCAACACTGCGAGCCTCCTTCTCGAAATCGACGAAAGCCAGGACGTCTCCCCCGAAAAGTACAACCGGGAGTTCAGGCCCATGGGCGCGTCGACCAACGTGACCACCGTCCATTACGGCACGGCCTGGGATGAAGAGAGCCTCCTGGAGCAGGTGAAGCAGAGCAACCTGGAGCTGGAGCGCAAGGACCGGGTCCGCCGTCACTTCGAATACGACTGGAACGCCGTGGCCGAGTTCAACCCCGACTATAAGAAGTACGTGGAGTCGGAGCGGGAGCGCCTGGGGACCGACCACCCTCTCTTCCTGTCCCAGTACTGCCTGGTGCCCGTGACCGGAGACGGCGGCTTCCTCAGCTCCACCCAGCAGGCCCTTCTGCGGGGCAGCCATGAGCGGACCAGCGCCCCCAGGCCCGGGGCCGCCTACCTGGCCGGCATAGACCTATCCGGAGAGGCGGAGGAGGCCGACGACGCCCGGCTCAGGGCCCTCAAGCCCATGCAGGACTCGACCGTCGTGACCATCGGGGAGCTGGGGGAGGCGGGCAAGGGGAAAGACGCCGGGCTGCCCTCGGTGCGGGTGGTCGAGCACTACTGGTGGACGGGCCGACCCCACACGGAGGTCTATGCCAACCTGGTGCAGATATTGAAGGAGCTTTGGGACTGCCGACGGGTGATCGTGGACGCCACGGGCATAGGGGCGGGGGTGGCGGGGTTCCTCGAAAAGGCCCTCGGCAAGAGCGTCGTCACGCCCTTCCTGTTCACCACCCAGAGCAAGTCCCGACTAGGCTTCGACCTTCTCGCCGCCGTCAACTCGGGCAGGCTGCGGATGTACGCACCCGACGGTTCCCCCGAATACAGGGAGTTCTGGGCCCAGGTGTCCAGGGCGAGAAGCGCGCTCAGACCCAATGGGACCATGAACTTCTACGTGGACCCGGCCCGCGGCCACGACGACTTCCTCACCAGCCTGGCCCTGCTGGCACGCGCCTCGGACTACGTCCCCCGGCGGGCCTCGGGCAGGCTCAGGGAGGGCTATGGATAGAGATGGAGGGTGGCGGGAAAAATCGGACAGCCGAACACGTTGGAATGAACGGAGAAGAATATGGAATTGCCGGACTACATGGGACTGGCCTACTACGACCCCGACATCGAGGACCCGGAACCCGACCTCCCTGCCCCCAGAGACTCGCGGCCCGAGCACGTACAGTACCGTGATGAGGGCTGCGACGTCGCCCCCGAGTGCCTATCCTGCCCCTTACCCCGGTGCCGATACGACGACCCCGGATGGCTCAAGCGGCAGACCCGTATGGAGAGGGACCGGCGGGTGCTGGCCGCCAAGAGAGAGGAGGGGCTGGGGCCGGGGGCCCTGGCCGCGCGCTTCGGCCTGAGCCGTCGCACCGTGCACCGCATCCTCAAGGAAGCCCGCTCCTGAACGTTCCACCTACAAAGAGGAGAAAGAGATGAACAACCTGACACTGCCCCAGCAAATTGAGCGTATGGATGCCGACAGGCTGCGCGCCTACTCCCAAAACCTCGCCTTCTACGGCGGCGCCCAGTGGCCCGGCCGCACCCGACGCAAGGAGCGACGCCTGACCTTCAACTACGCCCGTTCCTTCGTGGACAAGATCACGTCCTATCTCATGGCTGACATCGGCTTCTCCATGGACCCCGTTGATCCTTCCGACGAGGCCGCGCGCAGGGCCGAGGACGCCGGCCGCGCCCTCGCCGCCGTCTACCGGGATAACGACCTCCAGCAGCTCGACTTCGACACCGAGCTGGACGCCGCCGTCCTCGGCGACGGCGTGTACAAGGTCACCTGGGACGCCGAGGAAGGTCGGGTCCGCGTCTCCGCGCCCGACATCCAGGGCATCTTCGTCTGGTGGGTCGGGGACGACGTTAACCGGGTCTGGCGCGTCGCCAGCCGCTACAAGCTCTCCGCCGACGAGGTCGCCCTCCTGTACGGCATCGGCCCCCGGGCCTCTTCCTCCGGGAATGGCCGGGCCGACTCCACCATCGTCGAGGTCTGGACCAACGACACCTTCGAGATTTGGATCGACAACGCCCGACATCAGCGGCGGCCCAACCCCTACGGCTTCATCCCCTTCATCGTCTTCCCCAACATCCGGGAGCCGAAGCGCTTCTGGGGCGTTTCCGACGTGCCGGCCATCATGGAGCCGGCCCGGGAACTGAACCGTGCTTTCTCCCAGCTCTCCATGATCCTGGAGCTCTCCGGCAACCCGATAGCCGTGCTGGAGAACATCGAGGATGCCCAGGACATCACCGTGCAGCCGGGGGCCGTATGGGAGGTCCCGGAAAGCTCCCGGGCCTACCTGCTGGACCTGCTGCAGGGCGGCGGCGTCCGGCTCCACACGGAGTTCATAGACCTGGTCTATCGCGCCCTCCACGACCTCTCGGAATCCCCTCGGCCCAGCTTCGGGGACAACGCCCGGGGCCTTTCCGGCGTGGCCCTGGACATAGAGCTGAACCCCCTGGTCCAGAAGGTCCGGCGGAAGAGGCTCATCCGCACCACCGTCTACGAAAAGCGGGCACGCATGATTCTCCAGGTGCTGGAGCGGAACCAAGGCCGGGACTTCGGGCCCGTCCGCCCGAGGGTTCTGTGGGGCCCCATCCTACCCCAGGACCGCAGCCGCCTGGTGCAGGACGAGGAGACCCTGGTCCGCTCGGGGATCCACAGCCGACGCCGGGCTATGTCCAATCTCGGCATCGAGGATCCTGAAAGGGAACTCACCCTCGTCGGCGAAGAGACCTCCGCCCCTCCCCCTGCCCCCTAGCCTAACCCCAGGTCTCCACCCCTCCACCCTAGGAGCATCCCAAAGCCTCCCACCCTCACATCGTTCCAGCCTCCTTCATCCGTCATTCCTGCGGAGGCAGGAATCCAGGGGTGGGGGCGCCCTCTTTGTGGGGCCCACATTATGGGGGTATGAATTATCTAGGCCGGGGAAGGGGATGGATTCCGGCTCGGGGTCCGGAATGATGGGATGCCTGATCTCATAGGTGAATTCGCACCGCCGAATCCCTTAAAATCTAGGCTCTGTGCCGTTGAATGCAAGGAATCAAGCGTCCGAGACCAAATGCCCCACCAAACCGAGCCGAACGTCAACAACGCCTTGGCCCTTCTGATGCAGGGCATGTTTTCCCGCACCACAGTTATCTCCGAGAACACGCGGGTCATCGCCGACCACCCAGGTCTGAAACCCGACATCCTGGTCAACTCCATCGGGCGCGCCCCCGTTGTGCTGGAAGCGGAATATATGCCCGCGTCCAACGTCGAAAAGGAAGCGAAGGGACGCCTGGGCCTGGAATTGGCGGGCAATGCACGCACCATCGAGGCGGCGATTGCTCTTCGTTACCCAGAAGACTTGGGAGACGCTTCCAACTTGGCCGACGCTCTGAAATCCTCGACACTCTCTTACTGCGTCTTCACCCAGGAGCGGAAGGCTATCAAACGTTTCCCGGAGTCCGGCTGGCTACACGGCGCCGTAGAGGACTTGGCCGACATGGTTCGCCTAGTGTCCGTTCCCCAGTGGGCCGTCGACCATGCCACGGAGATACTGAGGGAGAGCATCGACGGCGCCGCCGGAATCCTGGACGGAGCGGCGAAGTTGCGCCCGGAGACCGCCAAGGACATAGCCGCACGGCTGGGCATGACCGACGTAACCCAGACCCGACGGATGGCCTGCGCCATCATGGCCAACGCTATGGTCTTCCACGAGCGCATAGCCAAGATACATCCGGGCATCAATACCCTGGAGGCGGTCTGCGAGGACCAGGAAGCCAACCCCCAGCGTAAGGTTCTCGCCGCCTGGGACGACATACTCAAAATCAACTACTGGCCCATTTTTGCCATCGCCAGAGACATCTTGAGCGAGCTTCAATCCGGTGACGCGTTGCGGATTCTGCGACGGCTGAGGAATACCGCCCAGGACATTAACGCCGCCGGAGTAGAGAACGCCCACGACCTGACGGGCCGCATCTTCCAGAACCTCATTGCGGACAGGAAGTACCTGGCCACCTTCTACACCCTGCCCGCCTCCGCCGCCCTCCTGGCGAGGCTTGCCGTAGCCAAGATGAACGGCGTGGACTGGTCCGACAAAGAGGCCATAGGCAAGCTGCGCATCGCCGACTTCGCCTGCGGCACCGGCACCCTCCTCTCTGCCGTTTATGAGCAGATCGCCACGCGGTATGAGCGGGCTGGTGGCAACCCCGCCAAGCTGCACAGCGTGATGATGGAAGAGGTGCTCTACGGCTGCGACGTCATGCCCTCCGCCGTCCACATCACCTGCTCCACCTTGTCCGGCATGGAGCCCGCCGAGAAATTCGGGAAGTCCCGCCTTTACGCCCTGAAATATGGACGTCAGAAGGACGGCAGCGTGAAGATCGGTTCCCTTGAATTTCTTCAGACCTCCGCTCTCTGGACCCTGTTCAACACCAGTGACCCGGCGGTGCAGATTGGAAGCGCCGGCGAGGAAACCGCGTCCCAGGACATCGCCAACATCCCCGACGCAGGGTTTGATCTGGTAATCATGAACCCGCCCTTTACAAGGGCCACAAATCATGAAGGCGCCCATGCCGACATTACGAACCCCGCTTTTGCTGCCTTTGGCGCTACTGCCGCGGACCAGGAGGCAATGGGGAAACGGATTAATCGAATCGGTAGAGGATCTTGCTATCACGGCAACGCCGGCATAGCCTCCGCATTTGCGGCGTTGGCCCATAAGAAGCTTAAGCCCGGTGGTGTCTTGGCCTTGGTGCTACCTCTATCGGTCGCTAACGGCCTTTCTTGGAGCGGCTTCAGGGATATGATTGCTAGCGGTTATATCAATTCATCGATCTTGAGCATAGTGTCCAACGGCCACGAAATGTCTTTCTCTTCGGACACCGGTATGGCAGAATGCTTGGTGATTGCGCGCAAGCAAAAACTGAAGGACCTACCGAGCGAACGTTCATTATTCACATCTTTGCAACATAGGCCAAATGGACTTGCCCAGGCAAGTTTTCTGGCAAAAGAGCTCATTACCAACGCTCAGGCGAGGTCCCTTGAAGGCGGGCCTTACGGGGCCACTTCCATACTAGTGGGGAATGAACTGGCCGGCGGCTCTATAAG
>JAAXHX010000288.1 GCA_012270635.1 Dehalococcoidia bacterium
TCCGCCGGACGTGGACGCCGACGCTTAACGGCGCTGCGGGTGTGACGTTGCCTCAGTCGCAAGCAACGTCGCACCCCGCATCAATCGCCCGCCTCTAACGAGCCAACAGAACAAGAAAAATCGTCCAACCGAGCAGGACGGCGCGCCAGAACCTGCGGCAAGGTGTGCCGCTTCAGATAGAGCCGCGACCAGCCCACCAGCACCACCGGCGTCAACCTTTCCCCCTCACCCCAACCCTCTCCCACCAGGGGAGAGGGAGGAAAGGCCCTCTTATACGAGAGTCAATGTGCATCACACGTACCAGGGAAGAGGGAGTAAACACCCCTTTGCGTTTTGGCGGGTTAAATCCGATCCCCTCCCCCCTCCGCACGCGTGATGCGAATGACAGGCGACCGGCACCAGTCCCCTCCCCCCGCCGTGGGGGAGGGCTAGGGAGAGGGGGGCGTACGAGTCGGCCGACAACTCCCCGTTGCAATCCGATTCGGAATTGCTCTAAATGAATCCGCCGGAATGGCGCCAATTCGCTCCAAACGGGGACAAATCGGGTGATTGGTGTGGACTGAGGAGGAAAAAACGTGCGTTAATGGGACGTACCCGCCAGCGATGGCAGGCAATCACGCTACGTAACAAGGGAGGTATTCAGCAATGTCCGCAACAACCGAGAAACAGATGCGGCCCGTCCATGTCACGAACAAGACCGCGCCGAGCGTGCCAGGCAGGCGGTCGTTCTTCACCTACCGCGACCTCGGGGTCACCGACGCCACCCAAGGGGCCATGCGCGCGCAGATCACCGAGGCCGTCACCGGCATGACGGAGCCGACCGGCTGGCATTATCACGTGTGCGAGGCGCAGTTTGTGTATGCCCTGAAGGGGTGGGTCGAACTGGAATTCGAGACGGGCGAGCAGATTAAACTGCAAGCGGGCGAGTCGCTGTTCATCCCCGGCGGCCTGCGCCACAACGAGATCAGCACCTCGGACGATCTGGAAATTCTGGAAATCTCCGTGCCGGCCCAGATGGACACCGTGCCGTGCGAGCGGCCGGCCGAGTTGCCCGCCTAGCCCTTCCCAACCCCGTCGCTGCCGGGAACCAGCCTTTGTGGACGGGTGCTGGTGTCCGGCAGCCCATCCCTGCCCTCTCCGATCATCCGACTCGGCTTTCCCCCTCACCCTGGCCCTCTCCCACCAGGGGAGAGGGAGGAAAGGCCCTCTTATACGAGAGTCAATGTGCGTCACACGTCACCAGGGGAGAGGGAGTAAATCCTCTCACGTTGGGCAAGAGCTGTCTCCTGATCCCCTCCCCTCTCCGCGGGGAAGGGCTGCGCCACGGCGCGTCTGACACCGGAAACGGCGGCCCCCTCCCCGAGTCCAGCGACAAGGACGGCGCCGTCTATGGCGCGTCTGACACCGGAAGCGGCGG
>JAAXHX010000289.1 GCA_012270635.1 Dehalococcoidia bacterium
GCGCAGGACGAGTCCCGACACGTGGCCTTCGGGATAATGCACATGCGCTACATCGGGCAGACGGAGCCGGAGCGCCGGGAAGAGATGCAGACCTATCTGGACGAGGGTGAAGAGTACCTGTTCGAGGGGTCTACGGTGGGGTCGGCAGGGACGGACAGAGCGAGCACGGCGTCGATGGCGGTGCTGCTGGGCGGCGGCAAGGACAACGTGGACGAGGGATGGCGGCTGCTGATGGCGATCAACCGCCGGCAGATGCGAGAGTGGGTGCAGAGGGTAAAGTCGGCGGGGTTCGAGGAGCGGTTCACCAACGGTCGGGCGCACCCGGAAGTCCTGAAGCTGTTGCGCAACTGATATCGCGCGACCCCGACGCCCCGGGCCCATCCTTCGCGATTGTACCCAGCCTCCGGATGACGGTTCCCGGACCCGGGCGAGAATGGACAACCATGCCTGCCTCAGACGAAAAGCGCGATCCCCGGCAGCCAGGCGGGGTCAGGAAGCACCAGCGGATCCTCCAGGAGATAGTAGAGGAGGAAGAGGCCGCGGCGCCGGAGCTGTCCCTGGACTGGATGCAGCACAACCTGGAGTGGGGCGTCAAGGTGGAACCGGGGAAGAAGGGGCTGACGCTAGGGTCTTTGAACGTAGGGATCTACGGGGAGATCCCGGAGTATCACGAGGACCGCACCCGGGCGCTGCGCGGGGCCTATCCCGGCGAGGAGCGGCCCTTCATAGCCAACATCAACCTGCGGCACAAGCGGGAGCTGTGGGCCGACAACGCCGCCGACCTGTACGAGGAGGCGATACAGAAGCGTTGGGTCCCGGCCACTGACATCCCGTGGGACACCATCGAGCCGCTGCCCGACGACGTGGAGAGGGCGATGTGTCAACTCTGCACCGAGCTGTGCCAGCAGGCCAACGTGGAGTACGAGACCGTAGCGTCGTGGATCGAGCAGATGTCGTACGGCTACCACGAGGTGAAGGTGTTCCTGGCCTCCGAAGTGTTCGACGCAGCGCGCCACTTCGACGTGTTTCGGAAGAGGGCGCTTAGCAACGGCGGGGGATTGGGGCTCGAGAGCCGGGCGGAGGTGGACAGGGTAATCCTCCAGAGCAAGAACGACTGGACTTCAACCTCACTGTTCCTGCACGTGCTCAGGGGGTCGTTCACGCAGACTCTGTACCGCTACGGCGAGCTGTACGCTCACAACCCGGCGGAAAAGGCGATGTTCGCCCGGTGCCTGCAGGACAAGGCGAGGCACTTGACCTACAGCTTGGCCCACATCAAGTACTCCTTCTCCCAGCAACCCGGGAAGGAGAGGGTGTTCCAGCGGGTGCTGAGCATAGCGGAGTCGCAGATGGTGAGGGACCTGAAGGACCCGGTGCTGCCGGAGTCCCTGGGAGTGATCATGGGCCACGGGGTGGAGGGGGTGCGGACGGGGATGAGGCGGGTCGGGCACTTGCTGGGCGACTTCGTGCGGACGTATTTGGGGAACGCGCGGTATGTCGAGCTGGACCGCTCCGACAAGCTGGCCGAAGGGCTGGCAGTGTACCGGGACCTGTAGGGCCGCGGCAGCGTCCGGGGTCTCGGCTTCACAGTCCTCCAAACCTCTATAATCGTCCCCTCTATAGGCGCGTTCGGAAGACGAAACCTCTATTGCAAAGGACGAACAACCCATGAAATACGGCGTCGGGATTGTGAGCAACCAGCCATTGCCCCGGGTGGTGGAGCAGGTGAAGCTAGCCGAGGACCTGGGCTACGAGAGCGTGTGGATGATCGATTCCCAGCTGACTTGCCGGGAGCTGTACGTGACGCTGACGGCCTGCGCGCTGGCTACTTCGAGGATCAAGCTGGCGGCGGGGGTGACGGCGCCATACACGCGCCATGCCAGCGTGACGGCGGGGGCCTTCGCCACGCTGCATGACATAGCGCCGGGGCGGCTGATCCTGGGGATGAGCGTCGGGAACACGCTGGTGAAGAGCATCGGGGGGAAGAGGGCAAGGATCGCGGAGCTGGAGGGCTATGCGAGGACGGTCAGAGAGCTGCTGTCCGGGGGAGAGGCAGGTTTCGAGCGGGGGGTTGTGGGAGGGATATCCTACGTGGAGGAACCGACGGACATTCCGATCTACTTCGCGGTGTCGGGGCCCAGGATTACGAGGTCGGCGGGGCGGGTGGCGGACGGTGCGATGCTCCACTACGGGGCCGAGCCGTCGCTGGTCAGGGAAGGGTTAAAGCTGGTGGAGCAGGGAGCGTCGGAGGCGGGCCGGGACCCGGATGAGATAGAGAAGGCGGCCTGGGTCATAACGTCGGTGGCGAAGGACCGGGCGGTGGCCCGGGCCCATGTGCAGGGCCGGGTCTTGACGATGCTTTCCATGGTGGACACCAGCCGGTTCAGCGAGGAGGACCGCCGGGCGATAGAGGGGTTCAAGAGGGACTACACCGTCGCGAGCCTGAGCGGAGGGGAAGGGACGGACCCAGTGCCGGGCCTGGGCACGTTCATAGATAGGTTCACGCTGGCGGGCGATCCGGTTGAGGTGGCGGAAAAGGCGTCGGGGCTGGCCGGGATGCCGGGGATAGGTGAGGTGGTGATCACGCTCCCCGGCGCCGGAGGGCCGTACCCCTCAATCGAGGAGATAATGGAGAGGTTTGCGGGGGCGGCATTCGGCGGCTGAGCCAGGACCCGTCAGAGGACCCGGTATACGTACGCCTTGTGGGAGACCTCGGGCTCGCCGTAGGGGAGGCTCTGAAAGTAAGGGGTGTCCTCGACCAGGCTCCACAGTTCTCGGCGTTCCAGGTCTTCCTGCTTGGTCCTGAACCGGGTCTCCACGGGGTCCTGGTGCAACATGCTGAATATAACGACGCCTCCGGGCTTCGTTATCCTGACCATCTCATCCAGGGAGGAGGGCGGCGCGTGGCCCACGGTGAGGACACCCATGGCCACCACCCCAGCAAAGCAACCGTCGGGGAAGTCTAGGGGTTCTCCGAGGGTCATCCGCTTTACGGCGCGATAGATCCCCTTGCTCTCAGCGACGCGGAGCATCCCAACGGAGAGGTCGATGGCGGTAATCTCCGAGTAGCCGAGGACGTGGAGGGCCTCTCCCAGGATGCCTGTGCCCGAGCCCGCATCCAAGATCGGGGCCTTCAGGTCGGGCAGGCGCCTGACGACGAGGCCGGCAATGACCGGGGGCATCCGATACCCGCAGGAGGCGAGATCGGCGTCGTAGTCGGAAGCCCAGGCGTCGTACTGCTCCACAAGCTGGCGTTCGTCCTGGATTGAATAAGCCTGGGCAAGCCTGCGGCGGCTTTCGCTTATCTCCATGCTCTCCCTCCCTGGAACAGGTAAGGCAGGGGTCAGGACGGGTAGACGGGGGAGTAGACGCCACGCTGGAAGGCGTCGGCGGCGCGGAGGACGGTGGCGTCCTCGCCGGTGCGCCCGACCAGCATCATTCCCACCGGCAAGCCCTCCGACATGCCGCAGGGCACGGTCATGGCGGGATGGCCCGTGACGTCGAAGGGGGCGGTGTTGGCGATCATCTCGAGGGCCCGGGCAACGTATTCCTCCCGGGAGGCGTCGGAGCTGGGGATCGGGGTGGCCTTGAGGGGGAGGGTCGGCATCAGGAGAAGGTCCACGTCCCGGAGGGCGCGGTCGTAGGCGGCCTTGAGGCTGCGCCCCAGGTTCTGGGCCTTGGCGTAGTAGCGGCCGTGGTAGCTATCGTGGAGGTACTGGCCGAGGAGGACCACCATCTTGACGGTCTCGGAGAAGTCGTTGGCGCGGGTCCGACGGCCCCGGGCGAAGGCGTCGAGGAGGCCGGTGGAATAGTGGCCCTTCCAGTTGGTCCCCATGCCGTTGTCGGCGATCATCAGCAGGGTGAGCCCCTCGATGCCGATGCCGTTCCATACGTGGACGCCATCCTTGTGCCAAGGGACGGATACATCGGCGACACCCGCGCCCAACTGCCTGAAAGCCTCCGCCGAATTGCGGGTGATCTCATCGACGTCGGGTTCCGATACGCCGTCGATGCCAAAACCCTCTGCCATGACGCCGATGCGGAGGTCGGAGACGTCCCCGGTGAGGGCCCGGACGTAGGGCCGGGGTTGCAGGTTGGCGTTCTGCCTCGGGTCCAGGCCGTCGGGGCCGGCGATGGCTTCGAGGAGGAGGGCGCAGTCGGCGGCGGACCGGGCCATGGGGCCGGTGTGGTCGAGGGTGATCTCGATGGGGAAGATACCGGTGTACGGGACCAGGCCGTAAGTCGGTTTGAGCCCGTAGATGCCGCACCAGCAGCCGGGGATGCGGATGGAGCCACCCTGGTCCCCGCCAATGGCCATGTCGACCTCACCGGCGCCAACCAGGGCGGCGCTGCCGCTGGAAGAGCCCCCGGCGCTCCGGTCGGGGTCGTAGGGGTTTCGGACGGGGCCCGTGTCGGAGGTGTGGCTGCCGCCGGATATGCACATGCTTTCGCAGACGGCCTTGCCGAGGATGGTGCCCCCGGCGTCGAGGATGCGGGTGACGATGGTGGCGTCGGAGTCGGGGACATAGCCCTCCAGGACGGCTGTGCCGTTCATCATGGGGACACCAGCGACGGAAACGTTGTCCTTGATTGCCACGGTCCTGCCGACCAGGGGGCCTTCTCCGGCGCCCTTTATCTCGCTGCGCCAGTACCAGGCGTTGAGTGGGTTGTCCTCGGGAGCGGGACGGTGGCCGGGGGTCCGGGGGTATTTGACGAGGAGGGAGGGTTCGGGGAGGTGGTCGAGCCTCTCGTAGGAGTCCATGATGGGGGCGATGAGCCCCTGGAAGGACTCCAGGTCTTCTTCGGTGAGGTCGAATCCGTAGGACTCGGCGACGTCGGACAGGGCGTCCAGGGATGGGGGCTTCACGCGCATGACGGCCTCCTTGTGGGTGAGAGGAATCTCGGTGAAGGTATTATAGCGTTCGGGAGGCTGGATTACTTGACCCGGCCCCGCTCATACTTCGACAGGCTCAGTGCGAGCGACCCCGCGGCCCCTGGATTCCCGATCGGA
>JAAXHX010000290.1 GCA_012270635.1 Dehalococcoidia bacterium
TCATCTACATAGAGCCGGAGTAGGATGGGGGGCGTCGGGCCCTGTGATATCCTGTTTTTCTCCGGCGGACTGATGGGTCGGGCGTCGAGAGGAGTGCCATGCGTTCCCGTGCGACCACAAATTTAAGTGAAGGGGCGGGAGGAGGGCCTCCCGATCTTTCCGACGCCCTCGCCGATCTAGGGGATGCAGTAGAAGAGGCCAAGGAAGACGGGCTCCCTATCCCCAGCCCCGAACTCCTGGACGCTTCCGAGCGGCTCTTGAGGAAACTGCACGAGGTCTGGCCCCCACCGGTTCGAGGTTTATCCCATGCCGGACGGCGAGATTGCCATTGACGCACGCAATGGGCGGGGAGCAGCAGTCTTAATCTTGTGCGAACCCGGCGGGGAGGAGCTTTGCTTGGTCTATGCCAACGGCGAGCATCGAAGTAGCAGGTATCCATCCACGGACAATCTGCCGGACGAATTCATGTCCGAAGCCCTGTTATCTCTGGAGCGCCCCACCGGCTAGCTCGTATGCCAGCCTCTGAAACCGTTGCCGAGTGGGAAGAGCTAGGTAGCGGAATCTATTCGAGAGGCTCCACCAAACGTGCGAGCAGAAACCGTGTACCATATCAGGTGTTTCTGCCGCCATGGAGACCTTTGCATAACCTGAGTCGGAGGGGCTGGGCCGCTCGTGCTGAGCCTGTCGAAGTATGAGCGGGAGGGGAGTAGGGATCATCCAACATAGCAGAAGGAGTGCGCACTAGCGCTGGCAAGCTCTTCCGGTTGGCCAAAGGCCCGGATCCCGTTTAGCATAGACCCCGCCCCGAGACCCGTGGAAATACCATCCTAGCCCAACCCCCGGAGGCGTAGATGAAGGCCTACATACTGCGCAGGATGCTCTGGGTCCCCGTAGTCCTTCTCGTCGTATCCTTCGTCACCTTTGCCCTCGGCCACTATGGCCCCGGGGACCCCGTATCCGTCATTGCGGGACAGCACCGAGACCCCGATGTCATCGCCCGCATCACGGAGCAGCGCGGCCTGGACGATCCCTTCTTCATCCAGTACGGACGCTACATCTGGAACGCCATCCGGGGAGACCTCGGGGAGAGCTTCACCTTCCGCGGCGAACCCGTCAGTAGTCTCATCGCCGGCAAGATATGGGTGTCGGCCCAGCTGGGCATCGCTGCGACCATAATCTCGGTGTTCGGAGGCGTGCCCCTGGGCCTAATCGCCGCCCTAAACCAGGGCCGGTGGATGGACCCCGTCATCGTCGCCACCACGCTGATCTTCGTCTCGGTCCCCGTCCTGGTCACCGCGCCGCTGCTGGCCCTCGTCTTCGTCGTCTGGCTGGACATATTGCCCAGCGGCGGCTGGGGCGGCTTCTTCGACACCCGCATATTGATGCCCGCCATCGTCATGGGAGTGCCCGGCATTGCCATAATGACCCGGCTCATGAGGGCCAGCACCCTGGACGTCCTCGGCCAGGACTACATACGCACGGCCCGGGCCAAGGGCCTGCGGGAATGGACCGTCCGCCGCCGACACATCGCCCGCAACTCCGTCATCCCCATCGTCACCGTCGTCGGCCTCTCCCTGGGCGACCTGGTAACCGGGGCCTTCATCACCGAAAGGCTGTACGGCATACCGGGCATCGGCAGGCTGGCCGTCGACTCCATATTCAACCGGGACTACCCGGTGATAATGGCCCTCGTCCTGCTCATCGCCGTATCCTTCGTGCTCGCCAACCTCCTGGTCGACGTGCTATACGCCTTCCTCGATCCCAGGATCAAGTATGACTAACCCCCTACACCTGCTCCCCGGCCTGCGACGCCGCTTCCGCCGGGGCCAAGACTCCGAAACGGTGCCCGATAGCCCCGCCCCCCCGGCCCCGAGGCGCGGGGGTCCCTGGACCCAGGCCTGGAACCGGCTCCTCCACAAGAAGGTCGCCCTGGGGGCCCTCATCCTCATCATCATCCTCTATGGCGTCGGCATCTTCGCCCCCTGGGCCGCCCCCCGAGACTACCGTGAGACCCCGTCCACCGACCTCGAGGAACTGCCCGGCTTTCAGGGGCTGGTCATGTCCTCGAGCTGGGCCGAGAACTCGACCATATACAACTACACCCCTGTTGGGGTGTTCCGCTCGGAAAACGCGGGCGGGTCGTGGGTACAAACCAGCGCGGGGCTCGGGGCGGTAAATGTAGACGTCCTGGTCCCCGTCCCGAACACCGCACCCGGCGAAGTGATATACGCGGGTACGCCCCAGGGAGTGTTCGTGTCCCGGGACGGGGCCTCCAGCTGGACGTCCGCCAACGTCGGCCTCCCGGAGAACCGGGCCATCAATCACTTGGCGGTGTCTCCCTCTTTTGAAGTCGATGGGACCGTAATTGCCGCGCTCCCCGGGGGGCTGTTCAGGAGTGGGGACCGGGGCGCCGGCTGGACCAACGTGAACAACGGGTTCCAGGGCGACTCCCCCGCCGCATCTCACGTCGTCTTCTCCCCCGCCTTCGCCACCGACTCCACGGTCTTCGCCACCGTCACCGAACGCAAGACCGGCTCCTTCCGCACCGTCGAGGAGGTCTACCGCTCCACCGACGGCGGGATCAACTGGATGCAGGTCTACGAAGGCAGGTCCGGCACCTCCCGGGAATCGACGATGGCCATATCCCCGGACTTCAACCGGGACGGGACCCTGTTCGCATCCACGTCCCAGGGCCTGCTCCGCTCCCGGGACCGCGGCACGACCTGGTCCGTGATCGACGAAAGCCTCGGCAGCCACCAGGTCCTGGCCCTCCTCATCTCCCCCGACTTCGAGTCCGACAGCACCATCTTCGCCAACACCGGCAGCCTCGGCATCTTCCGCTCCGTCGATGGGGGTGCGTCGTGGGGGGCGGTCGTTACGGGCCTGAGCATCACCAAGGCCGAGGGCTTGGCCATCTCTCCCGACTTCGGCAGCGACGCCACCCTCTTCGCCGGCACCCTGGACGGAGGTCTCTTCCTATCCACCAACGGGGGCGACCTGTGGACCGAGCTAGCCTCCACGGACCTCATCGAAGGGCCGTCCATCTTCAACTGGCCCCCGAGCCTGGAACACCCCCTCGGCACGGACAGGATAGGCCGGGACCTGCTGAGCCGGGTTATCTACGGCATCCGCACCACCGTCATCATAACTTTGGCCTCCGTGCTGACGGGTTCGCTGCTCATCGGCGTATTCATGGGCGCTGCGGCAGGCTACTTCGGACGACGCGTCGACACCGTGATCATGCGCACCGGCGACATATTCCTCGCCTTCCCCGGAATCCTGCTGATCATTCTCATCGCGGCCACGGTCAAGCCGAGGGTCGTGGAATGGACGAGGGGGTTCGAGGACTGGTCGGGCATCGACGGGATAGTCAGGTCGGGGGCCGTGGACTACTTCGTGGTCTTCGCCTCCCTGACCCTGTTCAGCTGGGTGGGCATGGCCCGGTTGGTGAGGGGCCAGGTGCTGTGGCTGAAGGAGAGCCAGTACGTGGAGGCGGCCAGGGCCATGGGCGCCTCCAACCTGCGCATCGTCTTCCGACACCTGCTCCCGAACGCCATCAGCCCGGTCATCGTATCCGTATCGGTGGGGATGGGGGCGGTCGCGGGCTCGGAGGTGGTGCTCAGCTGGTTCGGCATCGGGATCCAGCCCCCCAACCCGAGCCTCGGGCGCATGATCCTGGAAAACTTCGGCGTCTCCAACCTCTCCATCCTCCGCGACGACCCCCACCTCCTCCTCGTGCCCGCGGCCACCATTGCCGTCCTCATCTACGCCTGGAACCTCCTCGGCGACGGCCTCAACGACGTGCTGAACCCCCGCACCCGGTAGGGTCCCGGGGCGTGGTTCCAAGGCGGGAAGTATAACGGGTCACTTAAGTGGGGCCGCGCGTGCTCTTCAAGGAGTTTATTGCGCCTAGCTACAATATAAGGGAGCTCAAGGCAAGGGCCAGCGAGATCATTCGCGGGCTGAAGAATGGGGAGGAAGTGATTATCACCCGGCGGGGAAAGCCATGCGGCAAACTCACCCCCGTACCGTCTTCCGGCGAAATCAGATCTTCCCTGGCCACTCTTCGCGGCGCCTTCACCAACCTGCCGGATGCAATCTATCAAGATTTCCTGGATATCAATACGATCTGGTCGTCCGGTATCCGGCAAATTGACGGTGCCAACAGAGACAGCCCTACGGGCTCTGCCCAATTCCTGATAGCCTCCGAGCAGCCTGAGTAGGGGCAATCAACGTCACTTCCTCCGGATCTCCATCCACAAGGCTCCCACTGTATACCGACAACCCGTGCCCCTACCCCCACTTCAACATAGTTGGCGGTTTGCTAAGCAAACCGCCAACTGTCGTCTCTATTCGTCATAGGGGAAGAATCCCTGCCTCAGGCCATCACATTTATTCTAGCGGGGTGGCGGAGGTGGCATCCTTTCCCCTGCGCCTACGCACCGCCCACACCCCCAGCCCCGAGGCCGGAACCAGCAGCAATAGCAGCAGAAGCCAGAGATGCCAGCTTTCCCCCGACTCGACGATGGGCGGCACGCCCGGAAGCCCAACGGTCGGGGGCGGCATTGGCGCCGGGGCGGGCGTCGCCGTGGAGGCGCCCAGCGGGGGGCGGGTGGGGATAGGCGTCGGGGCGGTCGACTCTGGGCGGTTGCCTATCCTCTCCATCGAGACAGGCGGCACCCCTATGCTGTCCCTCCACATGTTGTCCAGGGCAACCAGGTCGATCCCGTAGACCCTCTCCAGCGTGTCCTCGAAGTTCTGCTCCCCGTCCCGGTATTCCCTCAGCAGCTCGCTCATCTTCGCCGCGCCAAAGGTGTCTATCATGAAGTGCACCACCTGGCGAGAGTGGCCGTAGAAGACGATGACGTCCTCGGGATCTCCGGGCCGGTTGGCAAGCTGGACCAGCGGGTACAGGGTATCCGTCCTGACGGCCCGCAGCACGGCCAGGTCATAGGAGAAACCCGGCTCTATATTGCCGTACTCCGCCAGCCCTTCGTTCAACCAGTCCGGGACCCGCTTACCGGGCCCCTCCGCCGCCTGCGCGACCAGTAGATGGGTGACTTCGTGGGAGACGATGCCCCTGATCTGGCTGTCGAACCCGTTTATTAGCAGCACGCCCTCCTTCCCATGGGCCTGCCCCTGGGTCACCAACCCGCTGGAGCTGGTCCGGCTTATGAACGGCAGGGCGTCCTTCATCTGCACCGGGTTGTTGTACATCACTATGTTGATGTTCCGGGTCAGCGAGGTCTCCAGCAGCCGGCCCATGCTGCCCAGGGTCTGCGCCGACGCATCCAGCACCGTTTCGGCGCGGGTCTGCACGGGCCCGTTGTAGTAGACGGTCACGTTCTCCCAGGAAACGGCGTTCCACTCGAAACGGGTGTCGGTGTATACGAACTCGGTGGCCTCGGTCTCCGCCGCGTTCCCTTCCTCATCTTCGATGATCCACCTGTAGGAGATCACGGCGCCGGGGGGTATGAAGGTGCTGCTGCCCCCCCGAGTCCTCAGGGTGAATTCCGCAGTGGTCGGCTGCCCCTCTTCGACATCCGCCGGCTCCACCCGCCTCGAGTCCTGTCCCACTATCAGGAAGGTCAGGTTGGCCCGGGCCACGGGCCTGTCGGCGGTGAACTCCAGGGTGAACACCATGTCTTCCGGGAAGTTGGTCACGACCGACTGCTCCCCGAACTGGACCCATCCGTTCTGCGCCGAGGCCCCTCCCCCCAGCCCCACCCACAACGCCGCCGCGATTATGGCAACGGCCGCAGCCAGACCGATGCGCTTGTTCATCCGTAGTGCCATGGGTACGGTAGAGTCCCGCCCCTAGGAGCCCGCCATGCTGCGCACCAGCGCAGCGACGAGGTTGGCAACGTCCCCTACCAGGGCCGCATCCACGAACTCCAGGGTGTCCTCGGGGGTGTTGACCCGGGAGATGTCATCTCCGAAGAAGAACACCGAGGGTATACCCACCGCCTCGAAGACGGCGTGGTCGCTGATGCCGCCTTCGGGCTCGTTGCCGGGGCTGACCATCACGCCCAGCTCGGTCCCCAACCGCAGGGTCTCCAGCTGGATCACAGGGTCTCCGGCGACGATGGCCCTTTCGCCGGAGCCCACCACGTCCAGGTTGATCATCAACGGCACGTTGACCGTGTCCTCGGCGAGCAGGCCGCTGACGAAGTGCTGGGCGCCTATCAAACCGAGGTCCGATGCACCGAAGGCCACGAAGGTCACGTTTATGGGAAATTCGTCATCCTTGAGGGCATGGGCCACGGCCAGCAGCGCCCCCGTCCCCGCTGCGTTGTTGTTCGCCGCCACCGACAGGTCGTCTCCCTCGTAGTGGGCCCCGACGACGATGCTCGGTGCGCCGGGAATCGTGCCTTCCTTCGTAGCCACCACGTTGCGGCTCTCCCGGTCCAGCGTCAGAACCCTGACCCTGACCGTCACCTTGCCGGTCTCCATCGTCGCCAGGAGGGCCTGGCCGTCTTCCTGGCTTACCGAGAGGACCGGCGCCCGGCCTTCGGATTGCACGGTGCCGGAGAAGTTGCCCGGTTCGTTGTTGTAGATTATGACCGCCAGGGCGCCTGCGGCTATTGCGTTAGTGGCCTTGGTCTCGAAGTTTATCGCCCCCCGCTCTACCAGCGCCACCGCCCCATCCATCCCCTCTTCCGGGAAGTCAGCTTCCATCCCGAGCCCGGCATGTTCCAGCCTCCCTTCCACGTCTCCGAAACCCGTGCCGAACAGGAAGCGAGATTCGATGACCCGGTCCTCTTCGCTGGTGACCCTCAGCCACGGCTCCGCGTCGTCCACCACCTGGAGCTCGAAGCCCTGCACCTCGGCGTCGTATCCGAAGCTGCGAAGCTCTCCGGCGATGAATTCCGCCGTCGCCAGTTCTCCTGCCGTCGTGGACTTACGCTCCGGGAAGTCGGTGACTATGGTTTCCGCGTACCCGTAGGCGATGTCCTCCAATTCGGGGATAAAGGAGACCGCCGTGGGTATCTCAACCCCCGGCGCGGGGATGGGTGTCGAAGTGGGAATGGGCGGGGTGGGGGTCGGTTCCCTGTCCGTCCCCTCGATTGCCTGGGGAGTCAACACCCCAGCCTCGGTGGTCGCCGTGGCGTCTGCCCCGCCTCCACACGCGGCCGCAACCGTCAACGCCAAGACTGCAACGGCCAGAATCTTCAACTTGATCATGTCAACCTTCACCCTCGTAACGGGATGGGGTGGCAGGCCCTGAGCCTACCGGTCTCATCAAACAATAACGCACTTGCCGCCTTTTGGTTCCTACCCCTCAGCATACAATAATGGGAACCTGCGGGGCAGGTTCCCATTATTTCGATTCTCGGCATACGGACGGGGTCACTCCCCCCGGGTCACCGGCCCCCGAGCCGACTTCTTCGGCGCGCCGGTGTACTTCTCCTCCGGGAACAGCTCCTCGCCCGGCGCGCCTCCCTCGCCGGCAACCGTGCTCATCGGCTCCCCGCCCGCCTCCATCTTGCGAAGAAACTCTTCGCTCACGAAGAACATTCATATACAGAACCCGTCCCGGGCAATGTCCTCGTGGTGCCTCTCGCAGGGGCAGATCTTCATGCGATCCCGCTCCGGGTCGCCCTCTACGATCATTCAGGGACAGTAGCGGTAGCCGTATTTCACCTCATTTTTGGCCAGGCCCTTCTGCACCTCGTCGACTATCTCCGGGTCCGAGTAGAACTCGTAAGGCCCTTTCTCCACGTACTTCTCGGACATCTTCACCGCGCCCTTCAGGGCCTGCTCGAAGGTCTTCTTCTTCACGCTCGGTCCTCCTTTGCGTGCGGCTTATTGTTCAATTATACCCCACCCCCCACCCCAAAAGTTCTATAATCTGGGCGCTCGCTCCACCCATGATCCGAAAACGGGAGGCAGTCATGACCAATTCCAACCTCTCCAACTGGGGCCGCTGGGGCCCCGACGACCAAATAGGCGTCCTCAACCTTCTCCAGGGCCGGGACAAGGTGCTCAAGGCCTTTGGCATGATCAAGCAGGGGAAGATATACAGCCTGGCTGTGCCCCTCGAAAAGGACGGGCCCCAGATGCCCACCTTCCACAAGACGTGGCGCGTCTCCCACGTCGCCGAGCGGAAGGACCCCGACCTCTCCATCATCGACGACGTCATCGTCATGGAGACCCACTCCGGCACCCACATCGACGCCATAGGCCATGTCTGGGCCGACGGTCAGTTCTACAACGGCTTCTCCTCCGACGAGTTCGCCAGCAGCCGGGGCGTCGAGCGCACGGGCATCGAGAACGTGCGCCACATCGTCGGAAGGGGCGTGATGTTGGACGTGGCCGCCTACAAGGGCGTCGACCATCTCCAGGAAGCCGAGCCCATCACCCCGGACGACCTGGACGGAACGGCCCGGGCCCAGGGCACCGCCCTGGAACCGGGGGACGTGGTCATGATTCGCACCGGGTGGTACACCCTGTTTGAAAAGGATAGGGCCCGGTGGGCCACATCCTTCCCGGGTCCCGACAGCTCGGTCCTCCCCTGGCTCAAGGAGCACGACGTCTGCGCCATCGGCACCGATCACCCCACCTGCGAACTCAGGATCAAGGTCGGCAGCCCCGAGGGCGGGCTCCCCCTGCACCGCTACGCCCTGCGGGACCTGGGAGTCTACATCCTGGAAAACCTGGACCTGGAGGACCTGGCCCGGGACAGGGTCTACGAGTTCCTGTTCATCGGGGCGCCCCTTCGGCTGACCCACGCAACGGGCTCCCCCTGGAACCCCCTGGCCATCATCTAACGAGGGACTGCCATGACTACACAGAAGCTTTCAAACTGGGGCCGCTGGGGCCCCGACGACCAGATAGGCGTCCTCAACATCCTCCAGGACCCGGCCACGGTCCTCGAAGCCGTGAAGCTGGTCAAAAAGGGGGACATCTACAGCCTCGCCGTGCCCCTGGAGAAGGACGGACCCCAGTTCCCCCTGTTCCACAAGACCTGGCGCGTCTCCCACTGGCAGCGCCTCCACGGGCCCGAGCTGGACATCATCGACGACATGATCGCCATGGAGACCCACTCCGGCTCCCACATCGACGGCCTGGGCCACTCCTGGCACAACGGCCAGTTCTACAACGGCTTCTCTTCCGATGAGTTCGCCAGCAGCCGCGGCGTCGAGCGACTGGGCATCGAAAACGTGCGCCACATCGTGGGGCGGGGCGTCATGCTGGACGTGCCGGCTTACAAGGGCGTCGACCACCTACAAGAAGCCGAGCCCGTCAGCGCTGACGACCTGGACAGAGTCGCCGAGGCCCAGGGCATCGGGTTCAGGCCCGGAGACGTCGTCCTCGTCCGTACCGGCTGGTACACCCTCTTCCACACCGACAGGGAGCGTTGGTCCCGGACCTTCCCCGGCCCCGACGGCTCCGTCCTGCCCTGGCTAAAGAAGCATGACGTGGTTGCCATAGGGGCAGACCACCCCGCCTGCGAGCGTTACGAAAACTTGGAAGATCCCGTGGAAACGCCCCTGCACCGTCACGGTCTGCGGGACCTGGGCGTCTATCTGCTGGAAAACCTGGACTTGGAGGACCTGGCCCGGGACAAGGTCTACGAATTCCTCTTCGTCGGGGCGCCGCTGCGTATTACCCACGGCACCGGCTCGCCCTGGAACCCCCTGGCCATAGCATGACGTCTTCACGGGCAAACCGGACACCCGTGCCCCGGGCCATGACCATCGCCGGCTCCGACTCGGGCGGGGGGGCGGGCATCCAGGCCGACCTCAAGACCTTCGCCGCGCTGGGCGTATACGGCGCTTCCGTAATAACCGCAGTCACCGCCCAGAACACCGTCTCCGTGAATGCCATCGCTGATATCTCTCCGGACATGGTCGCGGCCCAGATAGACGCTGTTATGTCCGACATCGGCGCCGACGCCGTGAAGACCGGGATGCTGGCCCACGGTGGGATCATCGAGGCCGTCGCCGAGCGAATCCAGGCCCTGGCCATGCCCAACGTCGTCGTCGACCCCGTGATGGTAGCCAAGAGCGGAGACCGGCTCCTCCGCGAGGAAGCCGTCGAAGCCTATCGTACCCGCCTCCTACCCCTGGCCCTGGTCGTCACCCCCAACATCCCCGAGGCCGAAGCCCTCACCGGCTTCCCCATAGAGACCGACGACGACGCCCTTCGCGCCGCCAGGACTATCGCCGGCATGGGCGCCAGGAACGTAGTCATCAAGGGCGGGCACCGGGAGGGGCCCGTGAAGGATATTCTTTACTCGGCTGGCGAGGTGCGGGAGTTCACGTCTGAGCGGATTCAATCGAAGAGCACCCACGGCACGGGCTGCACTTTCGCCTCGGCTATCGCCGCCCACTTGGCGCGGGGTTGCTCTCTGGAGCGGGCGGTGCTCCGTGCCAAGGAGTATGTCTCGGCGGCCATAGAAGCCGCGTTTCCCGTGGGCCGGGGCCACGGGCCCATGAACCATTTCTACGCCCTATGGCCACCCCTCCAGGACCCGACCGCAGGAGCCGGGATAGAAGCCTCGCCTCCTCTCCCTGGATAAGACGTTTACACAACCTGAGTCAAGGGCCCCGGGGCCGCTCGTACCGGGACTGTCGGAGTATGAGCGGGGGACCTGCCCCATCTCCCTCCGACGGGTGAGGGTAACGGGAGTCCGGTAACAACGGTTACACAAACTTCTCTCGATGGGTTAGAGTGTTGATGAAGTTTGAGTACACAGCTTCGCAAAAGCCCTTGCGGAGCGATTAGACAGCAGTGAGGTGGTGGACGATGATTATCGATAACCATATCCATATCTTCCCTGACCAGGCAGGCCCAGACACAGGCCCCGACCCCACCCGCCACGTCGCTCAGCTCCAGAAGAGCGTCGCCGACTTCTGGGGACGGATGGTCTCCAGCCACGCCGACCCCAAGTTCATGCCCGCCGCAGGGGAGAACGTCGACTTCACCGTCGGCAGGCACGGCCGCTACTACTGGCGAAAGCATGGCGAGTCCTGCTGGCTCCAGCGCGGGCCCGCGTTCATGGCCAGAATGGAGTCCACCCCCGAGCAGATCATCGCCCACATGGACGCAGTCGGCGTGGACATGGCCGTAATACAGGCCGACTACGACTACGTGGACTTCGATACGGGACGCGAGGTCTACTTCCGGGACGCGATCAAGACGCGCCCAGACCGCTTCATCGGCACGGTTGCCGTTGACCATCGGCTCTCCCGCTCCGACGAATTCCTCCAGGGCCAGGTGGCCAACCTCACCCACGCCGTCGAGGACTACAGGTTCCGGGCCCTGTTCCTCGGCGGGGAGGCCATCCCCGACCCGCTGGACGACCCCCGCTGCGATCCCTTATGGAAGGAAACTGTCCGCCTCGGGGTGCCGGCTTACGTCAATACGGGTTTCTGCTCCAGGGAAAAGTACCTGGAGCAGCTTCGGGGCCTCAAGGTCGTCCTGGACCGATACCCTGATCTCAATGTAATCGACGCCCACCTCGGCGGGAACCTCCTCCACCCCTCCAACCCCGAGTACGTCGAAAGCCCCACCGAGCTCTTTCCCCTGCTGGAGACGGGCCAGTTCTACCTGGAAGTCGGCTACGTCCTCGCATACGAGGACCACCGAATCTGGGGTCCCGACTCCCTGTACCCCTACCCTCGCCACGCGGGCATCATCCAGGAGGTCTACAAGCGCTTCGGGCCCAAGATGGTCTGGGGGTCGGACCTGCCCTGGTGCTATCGCACCTGCACTTACCAGCAGAACCTGGACTTGGTCCGCCTTCACACCCCCTATATGACCGACAAGGACCGGGACCGAGTCCTGGGCGGCAATCTCTCCCGCCTCCTGGCCTGACTCCCCCATCATCCCACCCCCTCCCGCTCATACTTCGACAGGCCCAGCACGAGCGGCCCCAGTTCCTCCAACACGGTCATGCAAAGGTCGCTGTCCGGGAGCGGCCCCTACGACGCGGATTATGCAACGGTCCGGGAGGGGCCGGAGTGGGGGAAGTTACTGAGTGGGGAGGGGCGGCTGCCACCAGGACGGGGTCTCGCTGATCTCGATCTCCGTGACCCACTTGACCCATTCGAAACCGCGACGACCGGGAGCGACGAGGCGAAGGGGGAAGCCGTGGCCGTGGGACAACCGCTCGCCGGTTACGTGAGTAGCCAGCAGGAAGCCTTGGGCATCGTCGAGGGGGAAGCGCCGGTAATACCCGGTAACCGACCGCACCAGGATGCTGCGGGTGGTCTCAGCGGGGACGGCCTGGGAGAGGACCCGGGAGAGAGGGACTCCATCCCAACGCTGCTCGGAGAACCATCCCCCGGTACAGTCGATGGTTGCCGTCTCTTCGGAGAGGCGGGAGAGGTCTTCGTAGGTGAGGTTGACCTCCCGTTCCACTTCTCCGAAGACCCTCAGCGTCCAACCTTCAGGATCGATGGGCGAGGGCCGGTCGTTCAGCCAGGATACGATCGGGTAGTCGTTTCCTGTGAAGCTCCCCACCTCGTAGGACCCGGTGAACCGCCGGGCAGATCCCCCGAGGCTCGCGGCCCGGGCAATCCCCTCCGAGAGCTGCCATGCGAGAAGCCCTACAACTGCAAGGCCGCCGAGCCGGAGGACGGAGCGGCGCTCGGCCCAGAAGGAGACGGGCGGGCCCCGGAACATGTACCAGGCGTGCCAGAGGAGCAGGGGCGCCAGCGCGACGCCCGCATAGATGTGCCAGCTGAGGCCGCTGAACATCCACCAACTGAACTCACCGAAGATCGACCACACGAGGCCCAGGGCCAGGGTGACGACCAGTATCACCGCCAACGCCAGGGAGGCGATGCGGACCGGTCTCTTCTTGGGCCATTTGAGGGACCGGATGACGTTGGCCGTCTTCCAAGCCAGAACGGCCAGGATGCCATAGCCGGAAACGCGGTGGACCTGGATGTAGATGGCCCGGTCCTCGGAGCCCGATATCAGGCCGAAGAAACCCGAGACCATGTCGGCGAGGATGAATAGCAGGAGAAGGATGTTGGCCCAAGGATAGCGCATGGCTCGATTATACCCACACGCAAGATTGTCTCCATCCGCCCCCCGCCATCCACTATCGACGCGCGTTTATCCATTGGGCGAGAAAGCAATAGGGGCGTGTGCTATGCACACGCCCCTATTGGACGTTCCTATGGAACAAGAGCAGCCTAGTTGACTATCTCGGCGATCTTCATCTCGATGACCTCGTCCCAGGAGTAGCCGCAGGTCTCGGTGAGTATCTCTTCGGTGTGCTGGCCGAGGTCCGGGGCAGGCATACGCAGCTTGCCGGGGGTCTTGCTGAGCTTTACGGGCAGGCCGACGTAGTGGAGCTTGCCCTTATTGGGGTGGTCGAGCTCGGCAATGAACTCGTTCTCCAGGACGTGGGGATCGCTGAGGACTTCCGTGTAGTTTCGCAGGGGCGCCCAGGGCAGGTCCGTCGCATCGAGGGCGGGCCGCCAATGCCCTAAGGTCTCCTCTGCGAAGCGGTCGCGCAGTATTTCGTACAGGTCGGAGGAGCTGCCGTTGGTGCGCTTGGCCTGGGTGTCGAACCGGGGGTCGGTCTCCAGGCCGGGCCTGCCGACGGCTCGGCAGAGAGAACCCCAGTCCTCATCCGTACCCTCGGCCCCAATGCAGAACCAGGCCCCGTCACTGTCCTGGTAGATGTTGTAGAACGGGTTCGGCAGATGGCCCTCACCGTTGGAGAGGGGGCTGACGGCCTCACCTTCGAAGAGGCGCTGCTGGAAATTGACAGCGCCCAGATGCACCTGCCCGCCGAGCAACGAGGTGTTGACCTCCTGGGAGATGCCGTGCCTCTCCCGGGCCAGGAGGGCGAGGGCTGCGCCATAGGCTAGCATGACCGCCCCGCCGCGGTCGGCGAAGTCGGACCAGATGGACATGGGCCCCTCAGCGGAGCCGTAGCTGACGTAGCCGCCCCAGAACTGGCCGATGATGTCGTTGGACTGCCGGTTCAACAGGGGCCCCTGGTCCCCCTGCCCCGAGCCGTGCGCGTAGATGATGGCGGGGTTGATCTGCTTGACTTCGTCGTAGCTGAGGCCCAGCCGGCCCAGACCGCTCTTGCGCATGTTCGACAGGAATATGTCGGACTTTTCGAGGAGGCGGGTGATGACCTCGTGGCCCTTCTCGGTCTTCAGGTTGATGGCGAGGCTCTTCTTGTCCCGGTTGTTGTTTTCGAAGTAGTAGGAGAGACCCAGGGAATTCTCCTCGCCGCCCAGGGACCCGCCGTGGCGTCCGGGGTCTCCCGACAGCCGCTCCTCGACCTTGATGACCTCGGCGCCCATGTCGGCCAGGAACGTGCCGCCGCCCGGGCCGTGGTGCCAAACGGTCATGTCGACCACGCGGACTCCTTCCAGTGCCATTACCATGTTCCGCTCCTCCTCGCTATCGGATAACGCCCTGCCCCCGCAGCTTTTGCATCCCCTCGGAATCGTAGCCGCCTATGGCGTTCAGGACCTCTTCCGTGTGCTCGCCAAGCTCCGGCGCCGGCGTTCGCAGGCTGCCGGGGGTCCCCTTGAGCCGGACGGGGATGCCGATCATTTGCACCGGCCCGACCTTGGGGTGCTCGAAATCGACGACATATTCGTTGGCGACTACCTGGGGGTCATCGGGGAGCATCTCGTAGTCGTTCAGCTTGGACCATCCCAGGTCGTGCCTGCCCAGAATCTCCACCCACTCATCAAGGGTCTTCTGAGCGAAGGCCTCTCGCATGATGGGTATGAGCTCCTGGTTGTTGATCTTGGTGCGCTTGGGGTTGGTGTCGAACCGGGGGTCGAATTCCAGGTCCTCGCGCTCGAGCACCTGGCAGAGGGTGTGCCAATCCCGGTTCTCCTGCAGGAACCCCAGACATAGCCATCGGCCATCCTTGGCCTGGTAGTAGTTCCAGAAGGGGCTGAGGGGTGCCTCCTTCTTCATGCCCCAAGGCTCTTTTTTGTTGAAGATGTTGCTCTGGACGTTCAGGGCCGCCCAGTTGATCTGGCTGCCCAGCAATGCGGAGTACACTTCTTGCCCCACCCCGTACCGCTCCCGGGCGATGAGGGCGTTGACGATGCCGAAGGCCAGTAGGATGGCGTCTTCTTGGTTTGCCATACCGCCCCAGAAGGGTATGGGGCCATCCCGGTTCCCGTGGCTCTGGATGCCCCCGAGGAACTGCGCGGTGATGTCGTTGAGGGGCTTGTCCCTGTCGGGGCCCGTTGCACCCATGCCGGTGGCCACCGCATAGACCAGCTTCCCGTTGGCGGCGGAGAGTCTCGGGTAGTCGAGGCCCATGTCGGCAAGAGCGGGTATGGAGAAATTGGAGAGGAATATGTCGGCGCGGGAGACGAGGTTGCGGACCACCTCCCGACCGGCCTCCGTGCCGTAGTCCAGCGCGACGCCCCGCTTGTTGCGGTTGTTGTTTTCGAAGAAATAGGACAGGGGAAAGGGTTCCCGTCCGGGGGTCTCGGTGCGTACGCTGCGGCCCGGGTCGCCGAGGTCCTTGTCCTCGATCTTTATGACGTCGGCGCCCATGTCGGCGAGGAGGGCGCCGGCCACGGGCCCTTGCTGGCCGGTTGCCAGCTCGATGACGGTGATACCTTCAAGGACCATGGGCATGGGTTGCTGCTCCTGGCGTCATCGGGATCGGAATTGTGAGGAAAGGTTATTGTCGCAGCAGACCCATGTCAAGGGTGGGGGGTAATAACCGTTGTCTGGGAGACCACGGGTCGGCCTATGTTGACAGTTATGTGAGCAATGGAATGGATAGTCCCCGCAACAACCTTACGGAGGAGGAATGGACCCATCGCATTAGGAATGCACTCATAATGACCAGACGGCTTTCAAGCGCCCGGTCTTAAGGAGACTTGCTTGGATGCCTAACGCTCGTCAGCAAATCCTTTGCCTGCGATAAGAATCGAAGATCGCTTTCTCTATAGGTGATGCGCGGCAATACACCCTGGTCATAAGCCCGAAAGCATGCTGCCATTATCCTTGCAGTTGCCATGTGCATGACCAAGGTTATGAAGTCGTGTCGCGTGACATCGTTCCATGTGTCAGGAACAATCATCCCGGCATTCCGGAATCGTGTGAGCGTTCTTAATGTCATTGCCTTTATCTGTCTCTCCCCGTAATGCCACTCTTTGCTAGAAGCTTGAGAATCTTCGCCAAAGCCGTACTGTTGAGTTCCATTCTGAAAGGTCTTAATAGCTATGAATGGATGTTGTAGAGCTTGAATGCGTTGCAACATCTTCTCCATTCGTTTGCGAAGATATGCTCTGCACCCTATATCTACCGCCTCTACAAAGACCGGCTGATAAAAACACTGTTTGGGATCGCTGCGTCCATTAAGAATGAAGACATCGACCCCACTTTTATGCATGAAAGCGAGCTTCTTTTGACTAGGCGTCGAGGTGTCTACCACTTCGATTACAGCCTTAGGTTTGTTAGCGCCTTTGGGATAAATGGCTATGTCTGGGATGAATCCGCCAAAGGGTTCTTCAAACGCTATCCGCCCTCCAGCCATACCCTCTAGTATGTTTTCAACGACTATGCCACCAGTGCATCCCGAGTGTTCAGTCTCCTTAAAAGCTATGAAGACAAAGCCTGGCAACGGGTCGATGCGCTCGCTAACGCGCTCCATCGTCTCTCTCAGGCCCTGGGGAGAGGCTACATTAGACGGGATGTTGACTTGGCGCAAAGAACTATGCGGCAATGATGCGTAGGAGGTTATATTCTGATGCTTTAAGGCTCGCTCAAGCACGTGTCGTAGCATCGCTTTATTAGTGAAGTGAGGAAGTCCCTCTGGGTGTTCCAGGGTCCCCATGTTGAAGAAATCAACCATCACTTTCTAATTTTTCCTTCAATCTAGGCTGGAGAACGTTATAGGGAGTCAAACGACCAGGTTCGCAGCGTATCCGACCATGCAGGCCCCGACCAGGGCGAGCAAGACGTACAGCGCGAACACCCGGGCCCGTACCACGGACACTACGGCCACCGCCGCATATAGGCTGATGGCCGCGCCCGACACCATGAGAGCAAGGGCCGCCCCGAAGCTCATCCCCATCTCCAGCAGGCCGCGGACCAAGGGCAAAGACGCGTAGCCGTCCAAGTACATCGGCGCGCCGATGACCACGGCCAGGGGCACCGAGGCACCCGCCTCGCTACCGAACAGCGACATTATCCACTC
>JAAXHX010000291.1 GCA_012270635.1 Dehalococcoidia bacterium
GGGCTTGTAATTTGTCCGAGCCTCTGTAATATAGAACGCAAACCCGTCCAATACAACCCAAATTTCGAGTGAGGGTCCCTCCCGGCTGTGAAAAGGGTTGACTTCGTTGCCCCTCATCCCTAGGTTTGTAGTCCATACAGCCATCCGATGCGCCCCAAAACCCTGGACAACAATGGCCTTTTTCATCCAGTTTTATCGCCTTCTGAAGGGCCGGCGCCTCCCCATGGCCCTCTCGATCGGCTGCGGCCTCCTCTTTACCGCGGCCAACCTCCTGCCCCCGCTGCTCATCCGAAAACTTATCCAGTGGCTGACCCAGGGCGGGGGGAGTCCGGAAGCACTGCTCCAGATCAGCCTCCTCCTCGTCGGCGTCTACCTCCTGAGGGGCGCCGCCCGCTACGGCTACGGCTTCTTCTCGCACATCACCGCCTACCGGGTCATGCACGACCTGATGACCCGGGTCTACCGGCACCTCCAGACCCTGCCCCACCGCTTCTTCAACACGAGGCACACCGGCAGCCTCATCTCCCGATCGATCAACGACATCGAGGCGGTCGAAGACTTTGTCGCCCACGGGGTTCCGGAAACCGCCCTGGCCACCCTCATCCCGGTCTCCATGATGGCCGTCCTCTTCACCCTCAACCCCACACTCGCCCTCGTCACCCTTCTGCCCATCCCCATTGCCGCGTTCCTGGTCTATCGCTACGTCTCAAAAGTACGCGCCATGTGGCGGGCCGTCCGGGAACACCTCTCCAACCTGGTCGCCCTGGTGCAGGACAGCTTCTCCGGCATCCCCGTGATCAAGTCCTTCGTGCAGGAACACAACCGCGCCCGCCTGGTGGAAACCCAGAGCCGAAAGTTCAGAGACAGCAGCATCGCCGCCAACAGAATCTCCATTTTACCCGCAGGCATCATCGAGGCCATCGGCGGTCTCGGCATCGTTCTGGTCATCTGGAGCGGTGGGGCCATGGCCCTGGAGGGAACGATCTCCGTGGCCGACCTCTTCGTTTTCATCGTCTACATGGGCCACATCTACCAGCCCTTCCTCCAGCTTGCCTCCTTCAACGACACCCTCCAGAAGGCAGCCGCCAGCACCGAGCGCGTCCTGGACCTCCTCGCCGTCCAGTCCGACATCGTAGACGCCCCGGACGCCGCCGCGCCCGAGCACATCGCCTGGGACATCCACCTCCGGGATGTCACCTTTGGCTACGATGCCGACGTGCCCGTCCTGTTCAACATCGACCTGCGGATTGACGAGGGTGAAATCGTCGCCTTAGTCGGCCCCACCGGCGCGGGCAAGACCACCGTCACCGGCCTCATCCCTCGCTTCTACGACCCTCAGCAGGGCACCGTCACAATCGGCGGGTACGACATCCGCAACTTCCCCCTCGCCTACCTGCGGGGGCACATCGCTCCGGTCCTCCAGGACGTCTTCCTCTTCCACGGCACCGTGCGGGAAAACCTCCTCTTCGCCCGCCCGGAAGCCAACGAGCATGAGGTCCAAAGCGCCGCCCGGGCGGCCAACGCCGATCCCTTTATCCTCGACCTGCCCGACGGCTACGACACCCTCATCGGCGAACGGGGCGTGCGCCTCTCAGGCGGTCAGAAACAGCGCCTCTCCATCGCCCGCGCGATTCTCAAAGACGCCCCTGTCCTCATCCTTGATGAGGCCACCTCCTCCGTAGACGCCGAAACCGAGTCCTTCATCCAGGAGGCCATCTCCCGCCTGACCCGCCACCGCACCACCCTGGTCATCGCCCACCGCCTCTCCACCGTCCGAAACGCCGACAAAATCGTCGTCTTGGACGCGGGCCGCATCGTCGAAACCGGCACCCACGACGACCTGATGGATGCCGACGGCCTCTACGCCAGGATGGTCCGCGCCCAGGACCTCTCCAGAAAATGGCAGTTTGTCCCCAGCCGTCAGAACGCCGCGGACTGACCTCCTTCAAAGCAGCAGTGCGTTCTGAGGAACGGGTTGTGACAGCCCTGACCCATTACGCGTTACGCAATACTGGACGAGGACATCTCGTATTCGCCCTGTACGCCTTTGACGATGCGTGTGCGGCTGCGCTTGAAGTGGTTGCCAAAGGCAGAGGCGAGGCGGAGGGCTTCCCGGGGGTGCTCGTCAATCTGGTTGTGTCTCTCCTGCGGGTCGTCGATGAGGTTGTAGAGTTCGTCCGGTGTTCCGTCGGGTCGCTGGATGTAGCTCCAGGTTTTGTCCCGGGTGCAGCGGTCGATGCCGTGGTGATAGCCGGTGATGATGGCCTCCCGGTGGTCGTCGGCGTTACCTTTGAGGACGGGCAGAAAGCTCTGGCCGGCCATGGCGGAGGTGTTGTTGCCCAATCCGACGGCCTCTAAAAGGGTGGGGAGGACGTCGTGGAACTGCACGATGGCGGAGGTGCGGCGGCCTCCGCCTTCCCCTCCGGGCAGGCGGACCATAAAGGGAACGTTGAGAAGTTCGTTGTACATCCGGTCGGCGCCTTTGAGAAACTTGCCGTGGTCGCCAAGGGGGTGGCCGTGGTCGGCCATGAGCAGGATGATGGAATCGTCGTAATAGCCGAGATTTTTTAAGCTGTCAAAGAGACGGCCGAGGCAGTGGTCGACAAAGGCGGCTTCTCCGGCGTAGAGGCCCTGGATGTGGGCGATCTGTTCGGGGGAGGCCCAGTCTGCGGCCTGGCCGCCCATGGGCATGATCAGGCGAGGACCACCATAGCTGGGGTCGGTGTAGGTGTCGAAGCGGGCAGGAGGGTCCCAGGGTTCGTGGGGGTCGAAGGAGTCGATCCAGAGGAGCATCCTGTCGTGCGCCCGGTTGGTCTCCAGCCAGCCGGCGGCCGCGTCAACGACTTTGGCGGGAAACCAGTCCGCTTCGGAGGCGAAGCCGTCGGTGTTGGCCAGAAATTGGCCGATGCGGCTGCGCCAGACTTCAGGGTAATTTTCGTTGACATAGTCGTTGATCTCCCGCTTTGAGGGAGCAGAGACCCAGGGGTCGTATTCCTGCCCCCGGATCCATCGGTAGGCCGCAAAGTTGCGGTGGTAGTTCATGCCGGGGGCGCGGAAGTGATAGGTGTCCGAGATGAGGCCGCAGACGTAGCCCTCGTGGGAGAGGATCTGGGCGATGTGGATGTCTTCGGATGTGAGGGGCTGCCAGCCTCGGCAGGGGAGGGTGCGCTGCCCGGTCATGAGCTGGCAGCGGATGGGGATGGTGGGCAGGGCCTCGGGGTAGGCGTTGTCGAAGACAATCGCTTCGGCAGCAAAGGCGTCGATGCTGGGAGTGCGGCAGGCCCCGATGTGGGGGAAGGGCCCCTCTCCGCCGTTGTAGAAGCTGACGTGGTCCTGTCGAAAGCTGTCCAGGACGATGACGATGAGGTTCACTGGTCTTCTCCTTCCTCAATACAGGGTGGGGATAGGTGGAATGGGCCTATAATATCAAGCCTCAATGGGGCTCCGTCAAGTCTAAACGTGGGGATATGGCCGGGGAGGTTACGTTTGAAAATGGGATAAAGTATGAAAAATGAAGCCGGCCAAACCAGGGGGGTTGCAGTGGATGATATTGTCCGGATTTCGGATGCGCAGATCGTGCAGGTTCTACCGGTGAGAGACATTGTGGAAAGCTGTGACGAGGCATTTCGGCTCTACGGGCTGGGGGAGATGAAGAATCCGTCCCGGCGGGAGGAAGTTCAAAAGGAGGGCAGGGAGGATGTATTCCGGCTGGAGCTGCCGGGGGAGTGGCCGGGACGCTACCGGGCGCGGAAGGTGATTGAGGAGCGTTCGGACGGGACGACGGGGCGGCTGGGAGAACGGACGTCCGCGATTGAACTGGAGGATTTGAGGTCGGGCAGGCGGGCGGTGCTGGATGCGGAGTATATCACGAATATGCGGACGGGGGCGGCCGGGGCGCTGGGCGCGCGCTACCTGGCCCGGCAGGACGTACAGAGGGTGGCGATTCTGGGGACGGGTCGGATTGCCCGGGCGCTGGCCCTGTGCGCAGACTGGGCGCACCGCCCGGCAGAGATTCGGGCGACGAGCCGACGGACGGCCAGCCGGGAGGCCTTCGAGGCGGCGGTGGGGCCGGAGGTCGGGGCGAAGCTGCACATGGTGGATTCGATTGCGGCCTGTGTGAGCGGCGCGGATGCGGTGTTTGCAGCGGTGCCAACACCCGGGCCGATTCTGGCATCCGGAGACATCCCCGCAGATGTCCACCTTTCGGTGATGGGGGGAGATTCGAGGACGGTGCAGCTCGATCTGGACCTGCTCTGCAGCCGGGTGGTCGTGGTGGACCATCCGGACCAGGCCCGGCAATCGGGGGAGTTCCGGGTGGCTCTGGAGCGCAACCGCTATGGAGAGATCGGATTTGCGCGGGATGGAGAGGGGCGGGCACTCACGGTTGGGGATGCGGCGCTGGGCCGCCTGGAGGGACTTCGGGGGAAGGGGGCGATTGCCTATTTTACCGGGATGGCGGTGCAGGACCTGCACGCGGGGGCCCTAGCGTATGAAAGACTGAAGACTGAAGACTGAAAATCTGGTACGGAAATTGCAGGATTTTGGGGATAAGGCATTGAACTTTTTGGACATCTAAACGTTAATTAGGTGCATGAATTTCGTTTTGCTTGCCGAATGGTGGGCACCGTTACTGTGATATGAATCGACAGGGGATGCTGGTCGTTTAATACACATGGGGGGGTGGATGCGTCTACTGCAATGGGTTGGGCTTTTTGTTCTGGCAGCAGGACTGGGAGCGAGTTTGGCGGATGCAGAGGAAGAGCGGAGGGTGGGGTCGTCGCCTCCGCTGAGCACTCTGTCCGGACAGGTGACGGATCAAGCGACCGGGGCGCCGGTGTCGATGGGCGTGGTGGTGGCGGAGCGCCGTTCTCCGGATGAGCCGTTCTACCGGGGGGCGCACCTGCAGGCGGATGGGGATTATCTGATCGAAGGGCTCGTGCCCGGGGAGTACCGGGTGCGGGTGCTGGCCCGGGGGTATCTTACGGCGCTCTACACGGGCGGAACGCGCAACGGCCTGGTTGAAGTGGGGGTGGGGGATCGGATTGAGAGAGTGGATGTGGAGGTCTCCAAGGGACTGGGGGTTTCGGGGCGGGTGGTGGACAGCGGGGGGCGTTCGGTGGGGGGCGCGACCCTCTTCGCGTGGCCCGTAGTGGGCGATGGACGCCGCCAGGCGGCGGAGACGGCCGAGGACGGGACCTATCGGTTGACGGGGCTGGCGCCCGGGAACTATCTGATGACCGCCGCAAAGCAGGGGTATGGGCGGGCGTTCTACGACGGCGCGGCCGTGCGGGACGAGGCGACGCCTGTACGGGTCACCTCAG
>JAAXHX010000292.1:0-390 GCA_012270635.1 Dehalococcoidia bacterium
GGGACTGCCCCATGACCACCGCCCACTGCCATGTTCCACTTGCCCCATTTCATAGCTGCACCTGCCCCATGACCGTGGAAGGAACCCCGGAGCCAAAGTGCTCGCAGGCTACATCCTGTAGAGGGCCTTCCACGCCTACAACAGCTTGCCCACGACCCACACAGCAACCCGTCCACCAACCTCAGATTCCTGTACACGGGTATGACGCCACAACCGGCCCGCAATTCGTCACGCCCCGTGAGGGGGGTCAGTTTGCTGACCCGGGCAGCATCACCCATCCCGACCTTGCCCCCTTCCGGCCCAACGTCCCCCATGAAGCAGTCCGCGACTCTTTGCCACACGACCATCCAGTAGGGGGCCGCCACCCTCATCGTCATCGCCTCGGACCGG
>JAAXHX010000292.1:533-1328 GCA_012270635.1 Dehalococcoidia bacterium
ATCAGAAGCGGCCCATCGCCGCCCGTTTTCGGCCCTTTGCATTCCTAAAGTTCCTGATTATTGACACCTCACCCTCGGTAGCCAACTAACGATCCATCCGGGACCGCGACCCGCCTGCCTTAACTGATGGCAACGGTGACCAGGATCGCGGCTACGCCTGGGCAACCTGTGGAGGACGAGGAGCGAGTGGCCCACGCCCTGATTCCCAGGATTCGGCGCACGACTTCGCCATCCCGGCCCGCCGATTGACAAAGTGCAATTCTCAAAGCTGGGACTGTCACATCCGCCTCGACCTTTCCAATTGCACTTGTGCAATCTCCAAACGTGAGACTGTCCCATCGTCGTGGAAGGAACCCCGGAGCGAAAGGGCTTACTGAAAGCATCCTGTAGGAGGGTGCTCCATACCTGTGCCAGCTTGCCCACGACCCGACTTGCAACTCCTCCACCTAACTCAGATTCCTGTACACGGTATTGACACCGCCACCGACCCCCTGAATCTCCTGCCCTGTGAGGGGGGATCGCTGACGAGCCTGGGCTCGTGCAGAGACCCCCCTCACGCACCATTACGAAGCCGTTATCGACTCTTCAGACTTGGTGGCAGGCAGATCGACAGTGACAGGCCGATGCTGACTCACGCGAGCCCGGCGAAGAGAGCGATGAACGACAAGAGCGGACAGAACGGGCAACGGGTGCCCGAAGAGGACTTCTCCGAGTTCGGGGAGGTCAGGGTCATCTCCAGGCCCGCCCCCGACGCCGAGGACAGGCTGCGCCGCCTCTTCGCCCTGTTGCTCAAGC